>JBGTIS010000191.1:0-2034 GCA_041745535.1 Cyclobacteriaceae bacterium
TCGGTCATGTTTTCCATGGGGCCCACCTGAATCACGCCTGCGTTATTGATCAGGATGTCCACTGTTCCCAGCTTTTGGCTGATCTCCCCCATCATTTTTTCAACCTGGCTTTTGTTGGTGATGTCGCAGGTTACAGCCAACACCATCTGGTTGCGGCCTTCAAATTCCTGGGTGGCCCGGGCGAGTTCTTCTTCATTCGCAGCACAAATCACAACTTTTGCTCTGGCTTCGGCGAGCTGTCTGGACAACACCAGCCCCAGCCCACGGGAACCTCCGGTAATAAGCACCACCTTGTTTGCGAGTGCGATTTTAGTAAAGGAGTCTTTTATCAGTTTGGCCGCATACATGCCCATCGACAGATAAAAAGCATTCCTTAAAAATTTTGTGGGATTTTCCATTAAAACCTTAGTTTAAAAAATTCATATTTAGTAGGTTAGAAATTACGAATTAGGTGCCATTAATAACGGTACCGCGTTTCTTTTCCATTTCGGTAAAATGCCTGACATTCTCTAAAGTATCGGTGCCTGCGCTTTTGGCAGCGGACATGATTGTAATATCTCCGGTAGTCTCCATTACCATGGCATCGATTTCATCCAGCGTGCTGAAACCTTCGGCCCTTGCTTTCGCAAAAATTTCTTCGGTAGTAATCCTTTCTTTTTTCATTACCTCATCCAGCAGTTTACCCTTATACAGTAATAAGGAAGGGGTGCCGGTAACAATTGTTTGTACAGCTTTTACCCTTACCGAAAGCCAGGTAATTACATATTGCAGGAAAATTAATAAAAAGAAAGCCAGCGCCCCATCTGTTAATGGTACACTTTTATTGAGTGCGACCGTAGCCAGGGTGGAGCCCAGGGCGACGGTAACAATAAAGTCAAAAGCATTCATTTTTGCCAATGTTCTTTTGCCTGATACCCGCAGCATAACAATTAAGGTAACATACGCCAGAATGGTAATCACAGAAGTTCTGATCAGGCTTTCCCAACTTTCAAAAAATATCTTTTCCATTATTATTTAGTTAATTTTGTGCCGGTAAAACATTTTTCAGCCATTTACAATGGCAAGTGGGTTCAAAACAGGAAGGCCTATACCCTGTTTAATAAGCAACTACGCTAAACGCAAACTTGTTTTATTTTTAATGAAAATGAGTGGTGGTTGGCATATATCTAAATGATGGATAGACTCAATATTTTTTACATTGGAACTTTTGAATTACTAAAAAGGATGGTGTTGAACTTAACCTTCATAGCCCAAAAAACCTAGCTTCTCATACCGGTCGCATTTATCCTGATTGATTTCAAGGTTATTTCTTTTGGTGAAATACTTTCAAAGTATTTACTTTAGAAATCCATTCCTAAATAAACTTTAAAATGAAATTAATTCAGAAGCTTTGCTTTTTACTGATATTGACCGTGTTTATAATCTCATGTACACAGGAGAAAAATATGGGGAAAACGGAGATCACCCCATGGCAATATGGTAAAAAGGGGGCCATTTCGCTTACCTACGATGATGGCAACATCAATCAGTTTCAAAAAGCTCTGCCGGTGATGAACCGCCTGGGGCTTCCTGCTACCTTTTACATTGTAACCGGTAAAATGCAGGGGGCTGCGCATCCGCCAAAATTCATCGGACGGCCCGTAAAAGAAATTATCCAAGAAACTAATAGCACACCGACCAACGAGGAAAACTTCTTTGAACGCGCTTCGGCAGTAGGATATTTAGGGTATGCGGGTACCCTGAAGTTTCATTTTCAGGCCGGGCAGTTATTTGAGCAGGGAAAAGTTGAAGAAGCTTATCAGGTGATAGATGATGCCTATGCACAGGTAAGGGCAGGGGCATTTAAGCCGGGTCAGGATGTGAGCCCGGAAGCAGCCCTTACTGCTGAAAACACCTGGGAAGACTTCAAAAAATACGCGGCGCAGGGACATGAATTTGGCAGCCATACCATTACCCATCCCCGGCTGGCGGTGTTGGATGAAGAAAATTTGTTATATGAACTTGAGAAGAGTAAAGAAGATATTCTCAACCACC
>JBGTIS010000192.1:0-2632 GCA_041745535.1 Cyclobacteriaceae bacterium
GAATAGGAAGTGTGTATAAAAGCGATGGAAAGCTGATGTTTGGCACTGTCAACGGTTTTATTGTCTTTCATCCGGATAGTATCGAAGACAATACGACAGTGCCACCTGTTTACATTACTGGGTTTAAAGTACTGGAGAAAAGCAGAACCTTGCCAGCAGATAAAGTAGAGCTACCCCACGATGAGAACTTTCTTTCTTTTGACTTTGTAGCCCTCAACTATGATGCCCCTGAGAAAAATCAATATGCCTATAAGCTGGAAGGGGTAGATAAAGATTGGGTCTATAGTGGTACCCGAAGATTTGCCAGCTATACAGACTTAGGTCCGGGAAAATATACATTTCATGTAAAAGGATCTAATAGTGATGGTGTTTGGAACGAGCAGGGCGCTTCCCTGCAATTCACCATCCTTCCCCCCTGGTGGCGAACCTGGTGGGCCTATGGTTTATATATTTTGTTAGGCATCAGTATCTTGTATGGCCTGATCTATTACCTGATCTCCCGCGAAAGGCTCAAGAGCGATTTGAAATTACAGCGCTTGGAAGCGGAGAAGATGCATGAAGTTGATCATATGAAATCCCGCTTCTTTGCCAATATTTCCCATGAATTCCGCACCCCGCTAACCCTGATCTTAGGGCCTGTCAAACAACTGATGGATAATTATACCAGTCAGCAAGATCAGGAACGGCTCAGCGGTATTCAGCGCAATGCCCAACGGTTGTTGCACCTGGTTAATCAATTGCTGGACCTCTCCAAACTGGAAGCTGGTAAACTCAAACTGGAAGCCGTGAAATCTGACATCGTCGCCTTTCTTAAGGCCCGGGTTTATGCCTTCTCCTCCCTGGCCGATCACAAACATATTCTCTTTGCTGTGGAACTACCCCAGGAAAAGATCGGGGCTTATTTTGACAGAGATAAACTAGAAAAGATCATCAACAATCTGCTTTCCAATGCCTTTAAATTCACAGCAGAGGGAGGCTCAGTCGCACTGAAGGGGCAACTTGTTTCGCAGGATAAAAAGGAATGGATCCAAGTTCAGGTGGCTGATTCAGGAAAAGGAATCCCTGTTGAAGAAATTACCAAAATCTTCGATCGCTTCTACCAGGTGGATAGCTCTCAGACCAGAGAACAGGAAGGTACAGGCATCGGTTTGGCCCTGACCCAAGAACTGGTGGAATTACATCATGGCACCATCCAGGTGGAAAGCACGCCAGGGCAAGGTACTACCTTTACGCTTTTGTTGCCATTAGGTAAAGAGCATCTCAAAGAGGAAGAAATTATCCAGGAGTTACCCCTACCAGAAGATGAAACAGCATCAGATGAAGCAAAAATACATCCTTCAGAAATACAGTCCCATTCACAAGACAAATACCAGGGAGAAGCCAAAGAGCAGACAACAGAAAAACCACTGGTGTTGATCGTAGAGGATCATCAGGAAGTGAGAAGATTTATCCGTGAAACCATCAGCCCTCATTATCAGGTGCAGGAAGCCGCAAATGGTGTGATAGGATTACAGATGAGCAGAGAACGCTTGCCCGACCTGATCCTCAGCGATGTGATGATGCCCCAAATGGATGGCTATCAGCTCTGTGAAAAGATCAAGACCGATGAGCTGACGGCTCACATCCCGGTGATCCTGCTCACCGCTAAGGCAGACCGCTCCAGCAAACTGGCAGGATTAGAAACAGGAGCCGATGACTACCTTGCCAAGCCCTTTGATGCCGAAGAGTTACTACTGATTGTCAGAAACCGCATAGAAGAAAGACGTAAGATGCGGGAACGTTTCAGCCGTCAGATTACGCTGGAGCCTGCCGCTATCACCATCACCTCGGTAGATGAGCAGTTCTTGCGGAAAGTCATGCAACTCATGGAAGCACATATGGCAGATGCTTCCTTTGGAGTAGTGGCTTTGGGATTGGAAGTGGGCATGAGCCGCATGCAGTTGTTCAGGAAGTTAAAAGCCTTGACAGATCAATCTCCTGGTGATTTCATCCGAATCATGCGATTGAAAAGAGCCGCTGAATTGCTTGCCCAGGGAGCAGGCAATATCGCCGAGGTGGCTTTTCAGGTAGGCTTTCAGGATCCTTCTTACTTCACTAAAAGTTTCCAGAAGCAGTTTAAGCAAACTCCTTCCGAATTTCTGGCTAGTACGCTTTCTTAGCCAGGCATGTATCAGCAGGTCAAAATACCATTTTCGCTGCGAATCGTACCACCTACCCGGTTTCAACTACACTGGGCTATCACTTCTTTGGTTGCGCCAACAAGCAATATGCCCCTCCTTAATTTTCTAAATTGAGGAAATGAGACTTTATTACCAGTATTTGATACTATACTACTAGCCCCTTAACCCGTGCCGTTTTTGCCATAGAAACGCCCTATTATTTTACCAGTCGTTGAGACTATCCGCCTACCCCCTCCAACCCGCAGTGCCATAGCTTTGATTCATCGGTAACGCTAACCCTCAACACGATGAAAACGCAATTATTACTGGTACTTAGGATCGTGTAAAAAATAACTTATAATGGTTTGTAAAATACCATATAATTCCAAAGTGGCAACAGATGCCCAAAGATGATATAATTCTCAATGTTATGTTTGAACTCTTGTTGGTACTTACGCTTGATATTATAGTGT
>JBGTIS010000193.1:0-19192 GCA_041745535.1 Cyclobacteriaceae bacterium
TGGCAAAAAATGATAAGAATCGCATTTGTCCTGCTGCTATGTTTGCTTGTCCCCATTTTACTTGAGGCACAAAATATTCCGCTTGTATTCAAGCATGTAACCGTAATCAACATGACGGGTCAACCGCCCATGGCTGACCAATCGGTAGTGATTGATGGTAATCATATTTCCGCGGTTGGTGCTTCCGGTGCGATTCCTATACCAGAGAAAGCCCAGGTAATAAACGCAAGGGGGAAATTCCTGATTCCTGGTCTTTGGGACGCCCATGCGCATTTGGCCAAAGCCGGTGTACATAGTTTGCCGCTTTTTCTCGTGAATGGCATTACCAGCGTTCGCGATATGGGTGGCGATCCGGAGCCGGTTTTACAATGGAGAGAAGAAATCGCGACTGGGAAGCGGTTAGGGCCCAGGATCAAAACCGCCGGGCCCATTCTGGAAAGTGCCGCCCATGTAGAACGCATGAAACAAGAAGGAACCATAGAGCCTGTAGAACGCACAAGAGTAGGAATCGGTAATCCATCGGATGCAGCGCGTATGGTTGATTCGGTAGCAAAGTTAGGGGTCGATTTCCTGAAAGTTCGTTCTGTAGCTTCCCTGGAAACTTACCAGGCGATCGCGCAAGCAGCGCGGCAGGCTGCGCTTATGCTAACAGGACATGCGGTGGCCGCGCCGGAGGAAATCCTTCAAGCCGGACAAAAAAGTATAGAGCATTCTTTTATTCCCCCGCTTGATAGTTTGAGTGAAACAGAACGGAAAGCACTTTTTGAAAAATTCGCGCGACAAGGTGTTTATGTCGTGCCTACCCTCATCAATTGGGAAGGATCGCTGCTAATACCCTATGAACGCGCTGCGGCCATTGTTGAAGACCGGCAAGGAAAGCTGGATTACCGTCGAAAGTATCTCTCTGGCTACCTTATTGAGGATTGGCGGGAACAGGTAGCCGAACGCGAACTCTATTCATTTGATCTGAATAAGTTGTTCTCCGGCTATTCGCGTGACCTGAAAGCAATGCATCAGGCAGGCGTACGGTTCCTGGCGGGAACCGATGTAGGCGTAGTATTAATTTACCCTGGTTTTAGCTTGCACGAAGAGTTGCGGATGCTGGTTCAAAGTATTGGAATGGCCCCAATGCAAGCCTTGATTTGCGCAACACGCTATCCTGCTGAATTTTTTGGGATACAAAAGAGCCTGGGAACGATTGAGCAAGGTAAAATTGCGGATTTGGTCCTGCTTAATGGCAATCCATTGGACGATATAAGCAACACCCAAAAAATAGATGGTGTAGTGGCAAACGGAAAATATTATTCAAAGAAGGCTTTACAAAAGTTATTAAGGGAAGTTGAAGATGCCAGTAAGTAGTAGTACTGCTCCTGATTCAGGTTATCCAGTCTGGAATCCCTTGCCGATCAATATGTAAAAGCCCGGGGCCACTTCAGGGCTGGCAGGCGATGGTTGTGTAAGCCTGCACAGTACCTGATGAGCAGGTGAGCTACCACTGCGCGACGCCGCGCGGTACCCGATAACCAGGTGATGTACCATTGCGCGGGGCCGCGCAGTGCTTAAAAGCAGTCGATGTACCTTTGCGCGACGCCGCGCAGTACCCGAAAGGCAGGCCTGCTACCTTTGCGCGGGGCCGCGCCATACCTGAATAATGGATGAACCAGGTTTCAGATCCCCATTCTTCTTTATTTGTTAATATTGAATAAACACCTGCTTACATTAACCTATCTGGTGATCAGTATTAGTTAAACCGCTAGTTTTTAAAAATTTTTCTTTCCTTGTGATTTTTTAGCAGGTACTGCGAATAATAGGGTATAATGGATATACAAGAAGAAAAATTTCTGATGGTTATTCAGAACCACAAAAAAATCATTTATAAGATCTGCCATTCCTATTGCCCGGTGGCAGAAGACCGGAAAGACCTGGAACAGGAAATTGTGCTACAACTATGGAAATCGTTTGACCGCTACAACGCACAGTACAAACTGTCTACCTGGCTCTACCGCATCGCGCTGAACGTGGCGATTTCCTTTCATCGCAAAGAGAAAAAAAGAAGGTACCACGCCAATGTGGAAGACCAGGTTATTTACCTGACCACCGACTGGGCACAACAGGAAGCCCTTACGGAGAATATGCAATTGCTCTACCAGTTCATCAATCAGTTGGATGCCATGCACCGGGCCCTTATGATTTTGTATCTGGATAACCACAGTCACGAGGAAATTTCTGAAATACTGGGCATTTCCGAATCCAATGTAGGCACCAAAATCAGCCGCGTTAAGCAAAAACTCAAACAACAATTTTCAAAAGTTTAACCACACCATTATGGAATTACAAGAGCTAAAAAATATCTGGAACGAACACGATAAAAATTTAGATACCCACGTACAGGTAAATCAGCAATTGCTGAAAAGGGTAAGCCTGGACAAAGCCCGCTCGCTGATGGGAAATTTCAAGTTCAGCAACATCATAGAACTGATTGCCAGCGCGATCTGGCTCTGGCCAATGGCTTATTTCATGGCCAACCACTATGCGGAACCGAAATTCATGATACCTGCCCTCATCCTTTTTCTGATCGCCGTGCTCACCATGGCCTGGAATGTGTACAGCCTGGTAACCGTATGGCAATTGAATTTAGATATGCCCATTACCAGAATTCAGAAAAAACTGGAAAAGATGAATCTATACAACAACCTCTTCCACAGAAATCTGCTGTTTCTGTTAATGCCTTTGGTGTATCTCACGTTCATGATTGTAGCCGCCAAAGGATTACTGGGCATAGACATGTACCAGCACTGGAATTTTATGTTACCACAAATTATTGGCTGTATCCTGCTGGCGCCGGTTATTATCTGGATGTTGAAGAAATTTCCCGACAGAAAGCTGGAAGAGGCGCTACGTTTTCTGAAGGAGATCAGGAAGTTTGAAAAAGAAGACCAGTAAAATTAAAAGTCAGGCATTACGGTAACCATCCATAATTTTTTTAAAGAGCTCGCCGGTGGTAGGGGGAGTGTATGAAATAGCGTTTGCCTCTGCGTCAATCACCTGCCGCATGTTTTCCTCAGTTTTGCCCCCGGTAGCAATAATGGGTATGGTGGTACTTATCGCTCTGATCTTTTTTACAATATGGGCTGTGCTGGCCGCCCCTGATACGTTAAAGATATCAACTCCGGCAGCCAGTCTTCCTTCAAAATCTTCATTTTCAGAAACAACGGTGATAATCACAGGAATTTCCAGTTGCTTTTTCAGGTCGGTGATCAGTTCATTTGGGGTTGGCTTGTTCAGCACTACGCCCATCGCACCCTGAAATTCAGCATCTAGCGCTATGTCAAGCGCTCTTTTTCCGGTGGTAATGCCGCCACCCACACCACACACAATGGGTTTATCGGCAGCCAGTATCAATGCATGCGATATAATAGGCTGGGGGGTAAAAGGATAAACAGCGATAATGGCGTCCGCATTGCAATTTCTGATGATGGCTACATCGGTAGAAAAAACAAAGGATTTTAACAACCTGCCCAGAATTCTGATACCGGAGCATTGCTGAATGATCTCAGGTACCCGGATTAAGTTTTTCCTCAGATTGCCTGAAAATTCAGGAGCTGTTTTCATAAAATTTACGTCTTATCCTTTGGATAATCAATCACACCTACCCGCAAGGCCTTCAATCCACTTACGCCCTGCAGTTCTTCCAGCTCCAGAAATTCCAGATCATCCAGTAACACACCCTGCTGCTGTAATTTGCGGATAATGTCGATATATTCTTCCACATCTTTTTTATTAAAATATACCAAAGCTATTTTTCCGGGCTGTGTGAGGCGTTCCTCAGTATCCAGAATGCGCACTTTGTCTATCCGCTTTTTAATAATATGGTAGCGGATATTGTAAGTGCCTTCTACATCGAATCTTTTTTCGTCGTTCCTGAAACTAATGTCAATGGTTTGGGGATGCGCGAATATAAGCTGGGTGGTATAACTGGGAATGGCCATTTGCGGTAATAAATCATGCATGAGGCGCACAATTTCTCCCATTGACTGGATTTGCCAGGCACGGAATTTTTGCAAGTATGATGGCTTAAACGGTACTTTAGGCGCAAGCGACTGGCCAATATAAATATCATACTCTATGCCATCGGTTCTGAACCTTTCGAAATAAAACGGATAAATTTTCTGTAAGCTTTCCTGCGCCTGGTCCAGGTATTGATTCAGGGCACTGTTAATCAATTGCATCGAGGCTTCCAACTGCCTTCTGTTTTCAAAAGCAATGCCTGTTTTTTCGTGGATGGCATCCCAATACGGTTGCACTTTTTCTGAAACATCACGCGATAGCTGTCTCAGTTCGCTTAAAAGCTGATGGGCGTCGTTCCATAGAAAATCGTGTAACTGTATTTCCTGATCGGTAGAGAAAAAACCGGATAGCAATTGTAACCAGTTGGAGCAACTATCCATTATATCCTGTATTTGCTGGGCATGCGCTTCACTTACGATGCCATCCAGTACTTCAACCAGTTGGTTGAGTTGCCTGCACAGGTCGCTATGCAGGGCCTTGTTCCGTTCAATAGAAGAATCGCGAATGTCAATGGCACCGTACAACGGATACAAATCGTTGAAAATAATTTTATCAACTACCTCGTTTTTCTGTAACGGCGAACTGTTATAAATTTGTTGCCGAAAATTATTACGCAGATAATGCCAGGCTGCTTCTCTGAATCGCCACTGCACCGAAGGCTGAATGCTGGTGAATTTATCTTTGATAATTTTATTTATTTTCCCGTCAAACTTTTGCAGCATCAGGTTGAGCAGCTGTGTAAGAAGCGGCAGCGCAGGCTTCAGTTTGGTGAGTTCCCGCATGTTCAGTGGCGTTTCAGAGCCAAATTTACATACCTCCAGCATACCAATCGCCTGGTTTTTGTTCATTACGGGGAACAATGCATACGAAGTAATTCCATAAGCACGAAATGCCTGTTCAATTTCGGCTGGAAATTTAGATGCTTCACCAACCTGATAAGATAGTATTTCCGGCGATTTCAGAAATTGTTTAACAAAAGGGTTCGTAATTTCCTTAGGAACGGCTGCCTGTAGGCTGGCTTTTACAATAATACTAAAAGGAAAAACTTCAAATATGATCGCGGGACGATTGTTAATACTAGGAAAAGGCATCAAACCAAAATGGAAATCATCGCTGCCCATAATGGTTTTTAGCAATTTGTTTACATGCTGGAATGAGTTTTCAGGCTGCGTCTGGTCGGCAGTTACAATTACTTTACCTAATTGCTCCAATGCCTGCTGCTCGGTAACATCGGTTAGGGTAATGATAGAAAAGCCTGTGGCTTCAAACATATCCAGGGATAGGGTTTGGTCCAGCGTTTCCAGGGCTTTTTCAAACCCGTTACAGGCTTGTACACAACCAATTTCAAATTCCGATACAGCGTCTTTTATTTTTACTTCCACAAACCGCAGGTCGAAGTTAATGCGATAGTACCGGTACAAACCCGTTTGGGTATCGATAACGGGTTGAATCAGTTCTTTTTTTTGCTCTGATTTGAAACCAAACACTTTTTCCAGAATAAAGGCATACTGAAATTCCTGATAGAATTTGAGTTTCTCTTCACTGTCCAGCATCGCGTTTTTTGCTTCAGCCAGTACGTGCTTCTCAAACGATTCGTAGAAAGCATCGCTTCCGTAAAATATTTCATAAGAAAAAGGAGTGGCTAATGCCCATAACGACTCTTTTTCATCGTCAATCAGGGGTGTTACACTGCTGGCAATCAGTTCGAGAATTTCTTCATATTTTCCCACTTCATCAAGGCTGATCTCATTGTATAGTTCCGGATGTTCCTGAAACCTGTGTAGTATCAGTTTATAAAAAGTGGTGCGCAGGCCTGGTTTCTCCGCTATCTTTTTTTTGATAAAATCAATGAAATACTTGAAAGAAACACCAGCTTTATCAGTGGAGATCTGTGGTATATATTGAGGGATGGGGAGTATATGCTTTTCCATGCATTTTAAACCTTATGTGTATAAAATAAGTGATTGTCAAAATCGCGTAGATTGAAGCGTGTTAGGTTATGGCTTAATTTTTTCACGAAAATACACTTACAGAGTTGCGAAAATTTTCAGTTTTCACCAGAAAAGACTATAACGACCATTATTTACAAGACACATTCTTATTAAAACCAACCACGAATCAGGGTAAATTTTTTGTTGTTAATTGTGGCTGAATGTAAACTTTAACACATTGCCATTCCGGAATTCATCGCCTTCGTTGGCAATATATAAATTATTGGCCGCATCAAACGCGATTCCTTCGGGCTGACCGAAAACCGCCAGATTCAGTGGATACACATTTTTGATGTTCCATGCGGCATCGGCTACCAGTAGCACCCTGTTAACAGATGAAATCACATACCAGTCGCCGGTGCTTGTATTTTGTGTGAAGCCGGAGGGCCGGAATGTCTTGCTGTTCTTCAACTGTGCTCGGAACTTACTCAGGTCAACCGTAATAGCATTGTCTTCAACAAGTTCATTATCGTGAATTTGAAATACATATACCCGCATTACCTGATCGTCTGTTTTTTTACAATTTTTACACAACACATAAAGCTGATTTTGCTCATTGGCATACAAGCCTTCATATTCACCTTTAGGCAGTAACCCTTTGTATTCCATTACCTGGTCTGATGGAGGTTCAGCATCTGAATTTATCGTAAAGCGAAATAAATTACCATCGCTGCGCAGTATAAAAAGCTGATTGTGGTAAAAGGTGAGGTCTTCATAATCGCCGCTTTTAGCGAATATGACCGGGGAAGCATTTTTATGCTCCAATTCAATGTGGTACACAGTACCCATTTCATCGGCAATGCCATACAGGCTGTCGCTTTTGTCAAAAGCAATTCCTGAAATCTCAAAAAGTCTTTCAGGCATGATGTGTTTTTGGGGGGCACTTAAATCGTATCCGGACGGACTTTCCCAAACGGGTTTCTGATAACTACAGGCAATGATGCTATACACCAGAAAACCGAAGGCCAGAAAAACCTTCATTTTGTTTTGAGCCCTCATCATTTATTTGGTTTTAGTTATTTTGGGTAAGGAACTGCTGTATTGTCCCGCTAAAATAATGGATTATAAGAAATAACGAAATATGTTTGATGGGGTCTTAATTTGAATACGATAAAGAGGCTATTAGGAAGGCAATTACAGAGGTGATGATGCCGTACATAAACACATTATAACAAATGCGCAGCAACTTATACTTTTTACCGAGCACTACGCCTTGCGAATACACATCTTTTATCAGATTACCGTATAAAAAATCGCTGTCTCCCATAATTTTTAACATGCCTGAGGAATATTCCTGTAAACTCATTTTATAAAAATTACCAAAGAACAAAAGATTTACATTTTTTTCGTCCAGTTCTTTTTGGGTAAAAGTGCCATTGGGAATGCTGGGGCGAGTGGCCAGCACAGCAAATATAAGGGTAATTACGTTTACTGAAAGTAACAGAAAAGCGGGGATGGTAAGGTGCGGATTTTCTTCAATCTTTCTTACCAGCACACTTATAATTACTGACAGGATAATTGAGTTCACCGTTAACATGATCTGGGCTTTGTTATCAGCCATGTCGCTTAATCGCTGGTGGTTGGTAGCGCTTATTCTGAACATAGTTTCAATGCCCCGTTCAGGACGCTTTTCACCTTTTATTTTCTTTTTTTTTTGATTTTGTTCATCTCCTTCCTGTTCGGGCAGGGTAGCGGCTTCCTTATCAGCTTGTTTTAATTTCAGTGCCTCCAGATTTTTTTCTTTGGCCGCATTCAGCATGTCTCGGGCATAGTCGGTATGGTAGCGGTGGGCTTCCATTAACTTAACCGTATTATTCCGCCAGTCTTTTTTTCTGATTTCACAATTACTGATTATTTCCAGTTCTTTTCGCATCAGGTTACTTCGCTCATCAAAATGTGCGGAGCCAAAATGGTAAAGGTCGGCGTCACAAACAATTTGCTCCAGCAGGTTCTTCGGGCTCTGCGGCATACGGGTAGCCAGAATGGCATGCTTAACAGCACTTATTGTTTCTTCACTTACCTGATGCTGTTTTAAAAACTCTTCCGCTTTTTTTGCCCCGTTCTCTTCATGGTAATGTCTGCCTTCCAGGTAGCCGGTATCGTGAAACCAGGCAGCAGCCATCACCACAAAATGGTCTGGTTCGCTTAGCTGATAATGCTGGGCAATTTTTTTTGCGTGATCTACCACCGTTTGGGTATGCTCAAGATTATGGTATACCAAATCAGGACGTTGCCGCGCGGAGAAAAGAGAAATTACATGATGCCGGATTTGCTCAACCAGTGCCTGGTAATTCATAGCTTACTTTGTTAAAAAAGCGGAATTTAATGGTTTTTTTAATGATTATAAACCACTTATGGCAATCAATTTTTCATATAACCTATTTTTTCCGGTCGAACAGCTTTTGAGGAACTACCAGAAATAAACCAATTGACGTAAATAAATTATTTTGGAAAGACATTTCAAAGGCGGTATTAGCAGTATGGTCTGCTTCCAGCCATTTTGAAGAAATGGGAGAGGTGAATCCTCCGGTTATTTCCATCCATAACCAGTCGTGAATTTCTCTTTGATAGCCCAGGCTCCAACGTACTTCATTGCGCTGAAAAATATACTGATTACCCACATCCGACGGATAGGTCATGTTGATGTTATATTTTGGGGAGTTCAGTGTGGCATCAGCCGTAACTACATTTTTATGATTGGGAGAATAATAGCGCGCTCTGGTTCTGGCCGGAAGGATGGCATCTACGCTCCATTGTGGTGAAAACTGATGTTGGTACGCCAGCAACGGAAATACAGCATCACCGTCAAAATCTACTTTATAAATAAGCCCTAACCCTAAAATGGTTTTTTCACTTTTTCGCCAGCCCATAACAGAAGCCAGCGAATAGTTGAGGTAGGTGTTTTTCTGGCTATCGAACCGGTCGCCACTTAGCGATGCCTGTAGCCGGTGGGCCAGAAACAGTTTTCCTCGGAAGGGCGTAATTACAAACAGCGAGGTGTTGAAACTGCGGAGCGATTTGTCGTGTAAGGCACCGGTGAAGCGGGCCGATTCAGGGCTTCTGAAATCGAACTCTTCGTTGTAATAGGTAAAGGAAGCGGCTACTTTAAGCCCAGGGCGCATTACCACAGGAGCCCGCAGGTTTACTTCAAAACTGCTGTTATTGGCTATTTCCATATCCGAGCCATTACTTTGCCGTATCAAATAGCCAGACGACCGAAAATGCTTCACACTAAAAAAGGTAGGACGAGGCTGGTAGCCCAGGCTTGTATTGCAAAACAACCTGTCTTGCAAAACCGAAACTTCCTGTGCCCAACAGGTAGCAATAGTATTCACCAATACAAGGAGTAGAAATCCTGACCGAAATATAACAGGCATAGTTTTGAAGATTACAGAACAGACAACGCTAAAATTGCCAAAATATTATAAGGCAAACTTTAAAATAAGGAATCTTTTTTCAGGAGGTAGTGGTAAGGCTACTAACGTATGTTTGAAATTTTGGTTTCCCTGCTATTTATTTATAAAAATTAAAACAGGTTTTATTAGAAAAATGAACGAGAAAAATTAAAATTTGAGAAAGTATCCCCATACTGTTGCTAACGCCGCATAACGTCAGGCAATAGTTGCGGAATGCGAAAATGGGGTTTAGCTTGGTCTATTTTCTATAATTTATACCTATAACCTATGCACATGACGATAAATAGAGAAACAGACCCATTGTTTCTAATTTTATTCATAGCATTTTTTATACAAGGCTGTGCTAACTATAAACTTAATTATAGTACGGAAGCCAGGCACTGGGAAGAAACGATCCCCGACAAAAACTTATTGAAAACACATACCATGTACCTGATTGGCGATGCCGGCCAAACCTACGACAATAATACCAACCCCATACTGCGATACCTGAAAACGAAACTGGATTCAGCATCGACCAATAGCTCTATTATTTTTCTGGGTGATAACATTTATCCGCATGGTTTGCCGCCCAAAGACGAAAAATTAGCCCGCGAACAGGCAGAACGCCATTTGGATGCCCAACTTGAAATACTGGATAACTTTAAAGGACTGAAAATTTTCACGCCCGGCAACCACGACTGGGGCGTGTACGGAATAAAAGGTTTGAATCGGGAAGAAAGGTATGTGGAAGCGTATCTGAACAAAGCCATTGAAGACAAGGATGACTGGCAGAATTATTTCCTGCCCAACGATGGTTGCTCCGGACCGGAAATCATAGAAGTGAGTGAGGAACTGGTGATTATGGTGGTAGATTCCAACTGGTGGTTAATGGACTGGAACAAAGATACCGGCATCAACGATGGCTGTGAGACCAAGAGCAGAAAAGATTTTCAGTTTATTTTTGAAGAAGCGCTGCGTAAATACAGAAACAAACACGTGGTAATTGCCATGCATCACCCCATGTACGACAACGGATTACACGGTGGGTATTTTACTGTTAAACAACACCTTTTCCCCATAACTGAACTATACGATAATTTTTATTTGCCGCTGCCAGGCGTTGGCTCTGTGGCTGCCTTTGCCCGCGGCGTCATAGGTTTGAAACAGGACCTTGCCAATCAGGCTTACAGAGATTTGAAGGCTGCTTTGCTGGGGGCCGCCAAAAAAAATGGTAATTTTATTTTTGTTGCCGGCCATGAGCATAATCTGCAGTATTTTGAGAACGACCGACAGTACTTTGTAGTAAGTGGAGCAGGCTCGAAACAAAATCCGGCCCGATTGGGCAATGGCGCTTTGTTTGCCTATGGGCAAAAAGGTTACTCGCAATTAGATTTTTATAACGATGGCTCGGTGTGGGTGCGATTCTGGGTACCCGACGAAAAAGGAAAAAGCGCCAAACTGGTTTACCAGAAAAAGATAAAAGACAAGCCAGGTATCTCCGAAGAAGATATTCCCCACGAATTTCCTGAATACGAGGCTGCCTCAGGTTCGGTGGAAACCAATCCGATTATTACAACTGTAGAAGAAGAAACGGCATTTTATGATTTTGTATTGGGTGAGCATTACAGCGACGTATACCAGCAAAAATATGAATTTCCTGTACTTGATCTGCGTACGTTTAAAGGCGGGCTTACCCCCGTTCAGCCCGGCGGCGGCAATCAGACCAATTCATTGCGCCTTGTGGCAGACGATGGTAAGGAATATACCATGCGCGCCCTTACCAAAGATGATTCCCGCCTGCTGCCGTATCCGTTCAACCGGTTACGGGCTGCTCAGGAAATTGCCAAGGTGAATTTCCTTTCCTCTCATCCTTTTGCCGCTACGGCGGTGCCCAAACTGGCCGGCGCCGTGCAGGTGTACCATACCAATCCGGAATTGTATTATGTGCCGAAGCAACCGGCTTTAGAGGAATACAACGCGGTTTTTGGCGGTGAAGTATACCTGGTGGAAGAGCGCCCTGATGCGGATTGGAGCAAAACACCCAGCTTCGGCAACTCAGAAAACATTGTAAGCACTTCTAAAGTGGTGGAACGCTTACACGATAAGTTCAAGTACCGGATTGATGAACCCTGGGCCGTGCGAACCCGCCTGTTCGATCTGGTGATTGGCGACTGGGACCGGCACGATGATCAATGGCGGTGGGCAGAACTGGAGCAAAATGAAGATAAAATATACCGCCCGATTCCCCGCGACCGCGACCAGGCTTTTTCCCGATACGACGGACTGGTAGCAGCCATTGCTCGGCAAACCATGCCTTTTCTCCGGCAGCTCAATGTATACCAGCCTGAAATTAAGAAAATGAAATGGTCGACCTGGAGCGCCCGCTATTTCGACCGTTCGTTTATGGATGAAATGACCTGGCCCGACTGGGAAAAAGAAGCGAAATATATTCAGACTCATCTGACGGATGACGTGATTGAAAGTGCTTTTGAAACCTGGCCGGAAAAAGTGCGGCAGCTTTCTGCCAACCAAATCATCAGCACCCTGAAACAGCGTAGAGATAATGTGGTAGATATGGCCAGAAGACACTACCTGCTGGTTGCCAAAAAAGTGGATGTGGTTGGTACCGATGGGAAAGAACAGTTTGTGGTAAACCGGCTGGATAATAATAAAACTCAGATACAGGTTTTTGATTTGAAGGATGGCAAAGCAGTTGAAAAAGTGTATGACCGCACCTTTTTGAGCAATGAAACTAAAGAAATTCATTTATATGGCTTGTCTGACGACGATGAGTTTGTAGTGAAAGGCGATGTGAATAAGGGTATATTGGTACGGCTAATCGGGGGAGAAGGAAATGACGAATTTACCGATTCTTCCCAGGTGGCAGGCTGGTCGCATAAAACGAAAGTATATGATTCGGAAGGCGAGAAGAGTAAGTTGCAGTTGGGTGCCGAAGCCAAAAACCTGATCAGCAACCAAGCTGAACACAATATTTACGACAGAAAAGCCTACGATTATGAATACGATTACACCGTACCCATTCCCACCATAGGCTATAATGTAGACAACGGTTTTAAAATTGGTCTGAACCTGACGTATACCCATTACGCATTCAAGAAATCGCCCTATAGCCAGATTCATAACATTGGCGGTTCCTTTGCCTTTGCCACTCTTTCGCCGGAGCTTACCTATCAGGGCGATTTCAATGAAGCCATCGGTACCTGGGACTTTCTTCTGCGCAGCACCCTGCGGGGCGACAGGTTTACTCGCAATTATTTTGGCCTGGGCAACGATTCTGAAAAAACGACTGATGACAGAAATTTTAACCGGGTAAAGCAAAGTTTAATTGCGGTGGAACCTGCCTTAAAAAGAAGGTTTGCCGGCGGGAGTGGTAATTTTATACTAGGAGCTACTTTCCAACGCTTTAAAACGTATGATACGGAAGACAGATTTATTTCAGACGAATCTGCCGGATTGCCCGACAATGCTTTTGATGCTAAATATTTCGCCGGTCCTAAGGCTGAATTTAATTACATCAACCTGGATAATCCAAGGATTACGCACCGGGGGATTGCGTTGAAAACCTCTGTTTCTTATCAGGTTAATCTGAAAGAAACTTCCAGAACCAATACTTATTATGATGCGGAACTCACATTCTACACGCCCATCGACCGCAACGAAAAACTAATTTTGGCATCCCGCATCGGTACGGCCCACCTCTGGGGCGATTATGAATTTTTTCAACTGCCGGTGCTGGGTGGGAAGGATAACCTCAGAGGTTTTCGTTTCGACCGTTTTTACGGTAATTCCAGCTTTTACCATAACATTGATTTGCGTTGGAAATCGCTTACCTCCATCAACAGCGTGCTCCCTCTTTCGTTCGGCTTAACTGGTGGCTTCGATTATGGGCGGGTATGGCTGAAAAATGAAATCTCCGATACCTGGCATTATGGTTATGGCGGTGGTTTTTGGGTAGCCCCTGTAGATTACATCGCCCTTTCATTGGGCCTTTACCATTCTAAAGAAAATGACCTGCTGGTGTTTAAAATGGGTTTCGCGTTCTAAACCCCATATCTTCGTTAATACTAAATTCCATTAAAACTCTGAAGTAAAATGGAATTCAATATCGGGGAAATTATCCTGCACCATTTGTAACCAGGCTTTGGTTTCGGCCATAAACACGTACTTGCCGTCTTTGTCTCTGGCAATGTAGCGGTGTTTGGAAGCAATAAATTCTTTCAGCTTTTTCTGGTCTTTACTGCTGATCCAGCAGGCCTTGTACAGGTTGAGGCCGGCGAAATTAACGGTAGCGCCATATTCATGTTTTAACCGATATTGTATTACTTCAAACTGTAACTGCCCAACGGTGCCTACTACTTTGCGGGAACCCATTTCATAGGTAAATAACTGGGCTACACCTTCGTCCATCAGCTGTTCCAGCCCTTTTTCCAGTTGCTTGGTTTTCATGGCATCCAGGTTAATTACCTCTCGAAATATTTCAGGCGAAAAGCTGGGAATGCCTTTAAAGGTGCCACTTTCACCTTCAGTTAAGGTGTCGCCTATTTTCAGGTTGCCGGTGTCGTACAGGCCGACGATATCGCCGGGAAAGGCTTCGTCGATAATTTCCTTGCTCTGGGCCATAAAAGCCGTGGCATTGGAAAACCGCAATTGTTTGTTAAGCCGGGTATGATAATAGGGTTTATTGCGCTCGAATTTGCCGGAGCATACCCGAACAAACGCAATTCGGTTGCGGTGTTTGGGGTCCATATTGGCATGGATTTTAAATATAAACCCGGTAAACTTTTCTTCAGTCGGATTCACCACCCGTTCGTCCGTTTCGTGGGCTTTGGGTTTTGGGGCGATATCGATGAAACATTCCAGCAGCTCTTTCACACCAAAATTATTGACGGCACTGCCAAAAAACACAGGCGCTACTTCGGCATTGCGGTAGGCTTCCAGGTCAAAATCAGCATATACACCTTCTATCAGTTCTACATCTTCGCGTAGCTGGTTGGCAAACTTTTCACCCACATACCCATCCAGTTCCCTGCTGGACAGGTCGGTTATCCGCAATCCTTCATTCTGTAGTTTTTGCTTGCTGGGCTGGAACAGAAACAGGCTTTTGTTGTACAGGCTGTACACGCCTTTAAAAGATTTTCCCATGCCAATGGGCCAACTCAGCGGCCTTACTTTAATGTTCAGCTTTTCTTCTATTTCGTCGAGCAAATCGTAGGGGTCGCGGCCTTCGCGGTCCAGTTTGTTAATAAAAGCGATTACGGGCGTCTTTCTCATGCGGCAAACTTCCATCAGCTTTTCCGTTTGCATTTCTACCCCTTTCACACAGTCAATTACCATAATCACGCTGTCTACCGCCGTCAGGGTGCGGTAGGTATCTTCGGCAAAGTCTTCGTGGCCGGGCGTGTCCAGCAGGTTAATTTTTACCGGATGCCCGTTGTTGGTGTAGTCGAAGGCCATTACGGAGGTGGCAACAGAAATACCCCGCTGTTTTTCAATTTCCATAAAGTCAGAAGTGGCATGCCGGGTTATTTTGTTGGATTTTACCGCTCCGGCTACCTGAATGGCGCCGCCAAACAGCAACAGCTTTTCGGTAAGGGTAGTTTTCCCGGCATCGGGGTGGCTGATAATGCCAAAGGTTCTTCTTTTTTCAATTTCTTCTTTCAGACTGCTCATAGTGTTTTTCTTCCTGCTACAGGCTCTTTAATTTCAGTTTGCGAAAATACACATTCTTTCGGAATCTGGCAGATCTGTACCCATTGATTAACAGGAATTTTAAAATCAGTTTAAATTTTTCCGAGAGAAGCGTTGTAGAACGTACCAACCAGTAGTTTCTGGCATTATATTTTTGCTATAACAAATGCTGTTAACGCAAAACTTTTAAATAAGATTTAAATGCTTCTGAAATTTATGAAAGCCTGGATGACGATTGCCTTACTTGTTCTTTCCAATACGTTTATGACCTTCGCCTGATATGGGCACCTGAAGTTTAAAGAATTGACCTGGTTTCAGCATCTGGGTTTGTTCAGCATTATTCTGGTTAGCTGGGGCATCGCGTTTTTTGAATATATTTTTCAGGTGCCGGCTAACCGCATCGGATTTAAAGAAAATGGCGGCCCTTTTTCGCTCATGCAGCTCAAGGTAATTCAGGAAGTGATTACCCTCACGGTTTTCACGGTGTTTACACTCGTATTCTTCAAAACGGAAACCTTTCGGCTTAATCACCTTATTGGTTTTGTATTTCTGGTGCTGGCCGTGTACTTTATTTTCAAGAAATAAAAGAAGTAAAGATGCTGTACATTTACCTTGGATAGCGCGCGTTTAGCGATAGCGCAATGCCGTTTCGTTGGGCAGAACTATGCACATTGTTACAGCACGATTCTTTAATATTCTAATGTATTCAAAGTTTATTCAGTTTCCAAATTGGATTCATTTGTTGTCTCATTCCTCATATTCATATCTTTATCAAATACTTTTATTCTTTTTTGTCATCCATTTTCCACCACTCTTTTCCCCATTTACTTTCCATTTTCCTAGCGCCTTCAGTAATCAAAATATATAAAGGGGTTGTATCGACAAAATCATTAAAATCAGTTTCTCTAAATTCTGAATAAGATATTCCCATTATGTTGAAATACACCTTCGTCCAATCTAACATGCTGCTAGAAGTAACAGAATGATCTTTAATGTATATTGTTGCAAAATGTAAATACAGATCGCTCTGCTCATTCTTTTCCTCTTTAATATAATAATCTCTTGTATTTAGCTCATTGAAATAGATTTCATCAAGACCAATTTCCCTCTGTATATCCTTAAAATAATCTTTCATAAAATATTCTGTAGCTACAATGCTTATGTCTATGATTTTTCCGACCAATTTATTCCCTTCGATATCGATTGTTGTAGGTCTTAAAAATACTGATTGTAGAGGGCTATTATCTGTATCTAGCCATTTCTTTTTAAACGAATATATCCATTTCATTTTATTATTTTTATCTTCAGCCTATATTGTTGTTGGTCCACACTTATAAATTTTATGTGCTGTAACGGCCGAGTTGGTTTGTTGGCGTTTTCTTTGTTTCCATTTTAGCACCGGGCCACGGCGGCTTAGAGCAACAAACTTACGAGTGCTTTTTAAAGAGGTATAGCTGGTGCATTCTTCATTCATTGATTTCTTTTATCATCTCCTTTAAGGTCTTGTTATCTACGTTTTCCATTTCTGATTTGTCATAGATAGTCAGTAGGTAAATCTCTTGTTCTTCGGTAATCAAATAAGTTATTACACGTAATCCGCCACTTTTACCCTTCCCTTTACTTTTAACAGCAACTCTTACTTTATAAGCATTTTGTCCCAGGCTTTGCCCTTGTGCAGGATTAACCATCAAATCCCGCTCGAATGCCAGTAGCTCGGCAGATAATGAACTGTATTTCTTAAGCAGTTTCTTGGCTTGTCTTTTGAATCGAGGGGTAGGAATTACCTTATAATTCATTCAGAAAGTCTGATAAAGTTTGTTTGGGAATTTTACCAGCTCTCATCTGTTTTACTTCTTCAAACGCTGCTGTTAGATCTTCTTTCACTTTAAAAGCTTGTTCATATTTCTTTATTCTTTTTTCAAGCTTTTTCCAATCATCAATCGGAATCTGAACTGCTGTCAGATTTCCTTCCTGGTCGTTCAAATATTGCAGTTGTACTTTCATATCCTAATATACGATTTTTTATCATTCTTGATTGTGCCTAACATTCGTATAAAGTGCATAGTGCCCAGCTGGTTGGCGCGCATTTGTGACACGTAGCATAACGAACCTCAGATAGCGCACGTTTAGCGATAGCGTAACGCGTGCCTGCCCTCATTATTTTCAGGCTGCTTTTCGCTTCAACTTATTTTTGTGCGCTTTTCCAGTATTGCTTCAGCCGGCGTACAAAGGCTTTGGGTTTTTCCGCATAAATTTTCCTGCCCAAAACCATGGATTGGTCCTGCAACATTTTCTTTTGCTCTTCAATCATAGCCTTTAAAGCTGCTTTGGCTTTGGCGTCTTTGAAAGTGATTTTTTTGCTATGCAGGGTATCTTCCAGCACGGCCAGGTCGTGGTAATCGCCCAGATAATCGGTGAGGAGATGGATCTCTTCGCTGGTAAGGCCCAGCACCGAGGGCCATATTTTTTTGATAAGGGTAATGTGATACCGCAGGTACTTGGCACCTTTTCTCCATTCGTGAAAAGCTTCGTTGGTTTGATTTTTCTTTTTCTGCAATTTATGGAATGACTGGTAACCACGCCTGTACACTCTTTTTATATCTTTTTTGATAGCGCCGAATGAGTTTTCCGAAATATCCCAACCCGGAATGCGGCCTGCTACATCCACAAGAATGGATTTTACATGTTCCAGAATATTTTCTTTTTCAATCAGTTGTTTAGAAAGTTTATCCCTATGTTTTTCCAGGTACTTGTGCAGTACCTGAAAAGCTTCGCCCAGTTTCCGGTCGGCATATTCTTCTTCGAGTTTCTCAGCCGTAACAATCATGGAAGTGGCATCCCGAATATCGGAAAGGTGTCGGCCGGCATCGCGGTAACTCGTATTTTCGGTGTGGTAAGCAGCTTCGCCTATTTCGTCGCGTATCAGGCGCACCACAGCCCTTATTTTTTTTAAACTTTTTCTTACGGCATGCACAGCCTGGTGCGGATTGTTGGCGGCTGCTTCCTTTACGGTTTGTAAAGCTTTATTGATTTCTTCTACTACAACTCGTTTTACGCCTCTTTCCAGGGTTTCCCCCTTATTTAACTGATAGCTCATTGTTTTATGTTGGTTCTATTGAGGTTTATTAAATAACCTGTATTCCGGATTCTTGTTTTGTAGAGAAATACCGCCCTTTACTGTTCTGTTTGGTCGCGCAAATGTAAATATTCTGATTGTTTTTATGGCCGCACAAAGCTACACAGCCCTAAGCAGCCTTCATAATTTCTGTGATTCACAATCAAAAGTGTCAAATGGAAATTTTTGGTAATGTGGTTTTTGGTTATTAAAACTTCAGAAAAAAAGTTTGTTATTTTTTAAAATCATAAAATAATATTCCTTTTCTTAACAATAATTACTTTCAAAATTTTCAAAATTCAGAATTTATACTAATTTTAAATTTACCACTTTATCAATACCACCTATGTCTAAAGAAAATGGACTAGCGCAGCTATTTGCCAATTATCCTGTATCAGAAACTTTTCTGGACGAAGTTTATAGCAGTGAAGGCAAAATTAGAAGACACTACCAGAAAGTAAGCAACCATTTGGCGAAAATGGAGCTGAATGAGTTTCTGGAGTTGAATGACTATGCCAAAACCTCCTCGTTTGATCAGGGAATCACTTTTAACGTGTATTCAGATAAAAAGCAGGGGGTCGAAAGAATCTTCCCTTTTGACCTTTTTCCCAGAATTATTCCCCGGCAGGAGTGGGACATGCTGGAACAGGGGCTTATCCAGCGCAACCGCGCCATTAACCTGTTTCTGAAAGATATATATAACGACAGGAAAATTCTGAAAGATAAGGTAGTTCCTAAAGAGCTGATCTTTTCTTCTAAAAACTACTGCAAGCACATGGTTGGGTTTACACCGGCCGGCGGGGTATATATACACATTTCCGGTACCGACCTTATCAAGCACTGGGATGGCAATTACTATGTGTTGGAAGATAACCTCCGTTGTCCGTCCGGAGTAAGCTATGTATTAGCCA
>JBGTIS010000194.1:0-1771 GCA_041745535.1 Cyclobacteriaceae bacterium
TAACGGGTATTTTTGAAGATATTCCGGAGAACGCCCACCTGCATACCGATTTTTTGGTTTCTTTCAATTCCATTCCCTGGAACCTGGACGAGAACTGGGACTGGGGTAATTTTTATAATTACATCGAAGTGGTACCCGGTACCGATCCGGCTGTGATGAAAAATAAAGTGGCGGCGGTGCTGGAAAAGTATAGGGGAGCGGACCTTGCCGAATGGCGTAAAGAAGGTTACACCCGCGCATATGATCTGCAACTTATCCAACGTATTCACCTGGATTCTAATCTGGAAGCGGAAGCGGAAACCAATGGCAGTCGCCGAACCGTTGAGTTTCTCACGCTCATTGCTTTTTTTATCCTGATCATCGCCTGGATCAATTACCTGAACCTGACAACGGCCAAATCGGTAGAGCGGGCCAAGGAAATTGGTATCCGAAAAGTAGTAGGTTCCAACCGGAGGCAATTGATTTTCCAGTTTTTGTCAGAATCGCTGATGATCAACCTGCTGGCCGCTATACTGGCGCTTACCTTATCGCAGTTGCTGATGCCCGCTTTTCAAAACCTGACCCAGCGCCATTTTAGCATTAATTTCAACGTTGAAGTAGCCGTAGCGTTAGTAGGGTTATTCCTCATCGGTACGTTCTTATCGGGATTGTATCCAGCTTTTGTGCTATCTTCCTATCAACCATTAGAGGTGCTGAAAGGCAGCGTAAAAAATTCTAAAAACGCAGTACCACTCAGAAAAGCACTGGTGATTTTTCAGTTCGCGGCTTCAATAGCCCTGATTGCCGGGACTTTTACCGTACGGCAACAGCTTAATTTTATGCGGCAGCAGGACCTGGGACTGAATTTAGAACAAACATTAATTGTAAAAGGCCCTGGTGTAAAAGATTCTACCTATCAAAATTATTTAGTTTATTTCAAAAATGAAGTGGACAAGCTGCCTATTGTGCAGGAAGTGGCCGTATCATCCAATGTGCCCGGAAAGGAACTGAGCTGGGGACGAGAGTTTTATCAGCCTTCCCAACCTGAAAACCGAAATGGCATCCATATCATCGCAATCGATGAGGATTTTTTCGCTCTGTATGGTGCTACATTCCTGGCTGGCCGTAACTTTTCCAAAGCATTTTCATCCGATCGTGGTGCGGTGATCTTCAATGAAAGCGCGATCCGTCAATTAGGCTTCAAAAATGCCGGGGAAGCGGTTGGGCAACCTGTCATCTGGAATGAATCTGATAATGATCAGCACACGAAAAATATTATTGGCGTAATTAAAGATTTCAATCAGGAATCCTTACACAAGGAAGTAGGGCCGATGGTATTTGCCCTCAAACAATACCTGAATGCTCCCTGGGCCGGCGAATATTATTCTCTGAAAATTAGTACAAAAGATTATCCGGCCGCGCTGGCACAAATACAGCAAAACTGGGAACAGGCCTTTCCCAACAGTCCGTTCGATTACTTTTTCCTCGACGAATATTTCAATCACCAATACCAGGCCGACCAGCAGTTCGGAAGAATTTTTAGTCTGTTTGCCGGTTTAGCCATTTTGATTGCTTGTCTGGGATTGTTCGGATTATCTTCTTATATGACCTTGCAACGCACCCGGGAAATCGGTATCCGAAAAGTGCTGGGAGCTTCTACGCAAAGTGTGGTGGTACTGCTTTCCAAAGAATTTTTACGACTGATAGCAGTAGCCAGTGTCATCATATTACCGGTTATTTATTTTGTGATGAAAAACTGGCTGGAAAACTATGCTTATCGGATGGACATACA
>JBGTIS010000195.1:0-65354 GCA_041745535.1 Cyclobacteriaceae bacterium
TGCTTAATGGTCTGCCAGCACAGGAAGCCGTATTCAGTCCTGGGGATAAAGTCAGGTTGCGGATTATAAATGGCAGTTCCTCTACCTATTTCTGGTTAAAATATGCAGGCGGAAAAATTGCGGTGGTGGCCAACGATGGTGCTGAGGTTGAACCTGTGGAAGTAGACCGGATGATCATTGGTGTTTCTGAAACCTATGACGTAATTGTAACGCTTCCCAATGAACCTGGTAAATATGAATTTCTTGCCACGTCCGAAGACCGCACCAACAGTGCTTCGCTTTGGCTGGGTGAAGGTGAAAAAATAGCCGCCGGAGCTATGCCACGTCTCAAATACTTCAAGGGTATGAAAATGATGAACGATATGATGACGGTGGGGGGTAAAATGGATGACATGGGCATGGAAATGAGTTTACAACAAATGGACATGAACACGGTGATGTATCCTGAAATACTGGAAAGTGAAGAGGCAATAGTGACCCTGAACTATGCCATGCTCAAATCACCAGTAAAAACCACCTTACCGGAAGCGCCTGTAAGGGAACTTAGGTTTGAGGTTACCGGAAATATGAATAGGTATGTGTGGACGGTAGATAACAAAACCATTTCCGAATCTGATAAAATTCTGATCAGGCAGGGAGAGAATGTGCGCATCATTCTGTATAATAATTCAATGATGCGACATCCGATGCACCTGCATGGTCATTTCTTTCGAACCCTGAATGGGCAGGGAGACTATGCGCCTCTGAAAACGGTACTTGATATTTTACCCATGGAAACGGATACCATCGAATTTCATGCTTCGGAAGCCTATGGAGACTGGTATTTTCATTGTCATATTTTGTACCACATGATGTCAGGAATGGGCAGGATATTTTCTTATGAAGACACACCGCCCAATCCACAGCTTCCAAATCCCGAAAAAGCACTCAGGAAAGTATACCACGATGATCGCAGGTTTTATGTAGGTGCTGAAATTGGGTTGGAAAGCAACGGAAGCGATGGCGAAATAACCGTAGCCAATACCCGGTGGTCGCTGGAAACAGAGTGGAGGATTGGGTTAAACCGGAAAACCGGTTATGAACTGGAAGGCCATTTGGGCAGGTATGTGGGCAGAAATCAGTTTCTACTGCCTTATGCGGGCTGGGATTTTCGCAGCAGAACGGGAGAACATGGCGAAGAAAATATTTTTGGTCAAACCAATACAAAAGACGACAGGGGAGTATTCTGTATAGGCTTACAATACACCTTACCCTGGTTTGTACAAACCGATTTCAGGGTAGACCACACTGGCAATGTGCGCATGCAGATTACCCGTGATGATATTCCGGTTTCATCGCGCATCCGGTTATGGGGCACGTGGAATACCGACCTGGAGTATAGTGTGGGAGCTAGGTATATTGTATCTAAATACATTGCCCTTTCTACACATTACGATAGCGACATGAAATGGGGGGGAGGTTTAACAATTGTTTATTAATAAACAGCAATTTACCATCAACTAGGTTTTTTCATCTGTACAAGTGAAATGATTGGATTTGAATTCTCCCGAAATACATTTAGCTTGTAAAATATTCAAAGGATGAGGTTTTATAAAAAAATAAACCATGAAAATAGCAATTATCGGCACTGGACGTATGGGTAAGGCTCTGGTCAAAACCTTTCACCAAAATTATCCATCCGACATACTATTTGCCGGCAGGAGTTATGCCCATACACAGGAAGTGCTTGCTTCCCTGGGATTGAATTGATGGGCATAAACCTGGCTGAAGCACTAGATGCAGATGTCATCATTCCCACGCTTTGGTTTAAGGACCTATTGACCTGGCTTCAGGAAAATAAAGAAAAGCTAAAAGCCAGGATACTCATCGACATTACCAATCCTTTTAATGAATTATTTGACGATTTCATTACGCCATATGACACCTCATCAGCTGAAGAAATACAAAAAATTATTCCTGATACCAGGGTGGTGGGCGCTTTCAAAAATACCTTTTGGGTAGTTTTCGATTCACCCGTACTGCAAGGCTTAATAAGTGACGTCTATGTAACTTCTAACCATGCTGAATCTCGAAAGCTCGTTATCGATCTGTTAAAGCCTATGCCTTTCAGGATTTTAGATGCGGGCGTATTGAAGAACAACAGGACCATAGAAAGAATGACTTTACTTTCAAGGGAGCTGGCGTTAAAAGCGGGCAACCATCCACTGGTTTCTTTCAATTTATGGGGACTGAAACATGAAGGTATTTAGCCTTTTGCCGAAATTGCCGTCATATAAACTTCGCATGGGCGGAAATGTGTTTGCAGACATTCAAAGAAAGAACCGCTACAAAAAAAGAAAAAAGCAGATCTGATTGCTCAGGCCTGCTTGGTAAACCTATTATAATGCCCAGGCTTTGTCTCCTTTTTTATAAGGAATGCAGCCTTCGTACCTGCCGGGGGTTTCCACATAGCGCAGGGCTTTGGTAGCGCCAGGTTCAGAGGTAAAATAGCCCCATAGGGTTAATTGCTTCACCATGGAAAAGTAATGATTAGGATCGCCCTCTTTTCTGTTTTTATCATAATCTTTGGCTTCCTGATCCAGGGCTACCAAAAGGTCATGTCGTTTACTGGCATCCAGTTCCATAAAGTCACCATCAAATTTATCATTGGCGGCCTTGTTTAACTTTCCAATACCATCCATAAAAATTTTCTGGTCATCCTCGGTATAGCAATCGGTAACAATGGTTTGCATGAACTCGCCGATTTTAGCTTCCTTCGCTCCGGGTGAGGATGCGGTGGTAGGCAAAATGGTTTCACCTACTTCGTCCAGAAAAGTGATTTTTTCAGGATTAAACTCGGCGGTCATTAACTCTTTGTTGCCCGGCTGGCAACCGGTTAAAAAGGCTTCTGCTCCGATAATCGTACCACCAAATATCAGGGTGATTCTTGATAAGGCATCTCTTCTATTCATATTGTTAATAATTAATGGTCAGGATTAAAGATTCATTTTCTTTGACTCAGATACGGCATGGTCTACAGCGCGGGCTGTAAAAGCCATATAAGATAGTGACGGGTTCTGGCAAGCGGCTGAAGTCATAAATGATCCGTCGGTAACAAAAACGTTAGGCGCATCCCAAACCTGATTCCATTTGTTTAACACAGAAGTTTTTGGATCTTTCCCCATTCTGGCTGTACCCATTTCATGAATACCACGTCCGGGAGTTCCATCGCCATCATGTCCTTTTACGTCTTTTACGCCCGCTAATGAAAGCATTTCAACAGCATCACTCATCATATCTTTCCTCATCTTCAATTCGTTTTCTTTCAGCTCACAGTCGATGGCCAGCACATTCAGTCCCCATTTATCTTTTTTGGTTTTATCCAGTTTTACCATATTTTCATGGTAGGGAAGAATTTCGCCAAAACCACCCATACCCATGGTCCAGTTGCCAGGTTCGGTAAGGGCTTCTTTGAATTCGGCACCAATGCTGTATTCAGCTACGTTCTGGCTCCAGTTTTCACGGCTGGCACCACCCTGATAACCAAAACCTCTGATGTAATCACGCTTATCGCCATTGATATTGCGGTAACGGGGAATGTAAATGCCATTGGGACGTCGTCCGTAATAGTATTTGTCTTCGTAACCTTCAACCCATCCGCCGGCACCTACACCCAAGTGGTGGTCCATCAGGTTATGGCCCAGTTCACCGCTGCTGCTGCCCAATCCTTCGGGCCACACATCGGTTGCCGAATTCATCATGATCCAGGTGCTGTTCAGGGTAGAGGCATTCAGGAAAACGATTTTAGCGTTATATACATAGGTCTGATTGGTTTCAGCATCCAATACTTCCACACCGGTTGCGCGTTTTTTATCTTTATCATACAAAATCTGGGTAACTATGCTCCAGGGACGAAGCGTTAAGTTTCCGGTTTTAACCGCAGCCGGCAGGGTAGAGGATTGGGTGCTGAAATACCCGCCAAAAGGACAACCCAGCGAACACTTATTTCGGTACTGGCACTGGTTCCGTCCCGGAATTTGTTGGGTGGTATGGGCAACCCTGCCAATAATCATGTGGCGATTCCCTTTGTATTGTTCTTTTATTCTGGCCGCTACATCCTTTTCCACACAGGTCAGGTCCATCGGTGGTAAAAACTGTCCATCGGGCAAGTGGGGAATGCCATCGCGGTTGCCACTTATTCCGGCGAACTTTTCTACATAGTCATACCACGGAGCGATTTCTTTATAACGAACGGGCCAGTCTACCGCAATTTCTTCTTTGGCATTGGCTTCAAAATCCAGGTCTGCCATCCGATAACTTTGTTTTCCCCAGAGCAGAGAACGACCACCAACCTGGTAGCCACGGAACCAATCGAAACGCTTAATTTCAGTATAGGGGCAATCTTTATCGCTGGCCCACCAATCCAGATTTTTTTCGCTCAAAGGATAATCCCGCTTTAAAACCGGATAATCTTCTATCATTTTTTGGGTGCGGCTTCCCCTGTGTTCAAATTCCCACGGGCCTTTCTGGGCATTTACATAATCTTTTACGTGCTCTACATTTTGTCCACGCTCCAGCATAATTACCTTCAAACCTTTTTCGCAAAGTTCTTTTGCCGCCCAGCCACCGCTTATGCCTGACCCGACAACAATTGCATCAAAATTATTTTCTGCCATTTTTTAATTTGTTAAATAAAAATTTATCGATTTTTAAATATAATAGTCAAAATCTGTTTAAGGTTGATTTTGAGTTTGTTTAATGCGCTAATTAAAAAATAATTCAAAGTAACAGGTTGTTATTTCGCGGGTTGGTATTCAAACACATAAGTTCCTGAACCGATATCCATGATAACGTTGTTGACTTCTGTTTTAACATTTTTAAAATCCTGATTATTTTGAATGCTTTTACCATTTTCCATAATTTGATCAGCGGGAGCATTGGGTAAGGTTACAGTAGCTGTTGTATTAGCTGGAATAGTCACGCTGATTACCATTTTATCATCCTTCATTTCCCATCCGGACGCTATTTCTCCATAGCTACTGTCAAAGGTTGCTTTCGCGAAATTCAGTCGGGAATCAGGTGTCGGTTGTATTTTAATATGTTTGTACCCGGGCGCTCCAATTTCCAACCCAGCCACCACCCGGTACATCCAATCGCCAATGGCGCCATACGCATAATGATTAAAAGAATTCATGCCTATATCCTGAAAGGTACTGTCTGTTTTTTGTCCATCCCAACGTTCCCAAATGGTAGTAGCGCCCATTTTAACGGGGTATAACCACGACGGATACGATTCCTGTAATAAAATGTCATAAGCTACATCGGTGTGTCCCTGATCTGACAACACATGGCAAAGATAAGGAGTTCCTAAAAATCCGGTAGATAAGTGATTTTGACGCGCCTTAATGTCATTTACCAGGCGGTTGGCTGCCATTGGCCTTAAAGATTCCGGCAGTAAATCAAACATAAGCGCCAGCACATAAGCGGTCTGAGAGTCAGAGGCAATTAGTCCGGCCTCCGTTACATAGGTTTTGTTAAACGCTCTTTTTATGTTGTCAAACACCTGAGTGTAGGTTTTTTGGTCTTCGGTTTTACCCAGCACACCAGCAGTTTCGGCCAGTAGTTTGGTGGAATAGGCATAAAACATGGTCGCGATCATATCCGGATTCGTGTAACCATCGGGTTCGGTATGACTTTCCATTTTAGGTTTGTAATACAGCCAGTCGCCGAATATGCTGCCACCCCGCCAGAGGAAGCTTTTTCCCGATTTTTTCCGAATATAATCTACATAAGCCTTCATAGAAGGATACTGTACTTCCAGAATTCTTTGATCGCCGTACACCTGGTACATGGTATAAGGCGCGATAACGGCTACATCGCCCCAACCAGCTGAAGTAGCGTCATTGCGCAGTACATCAGGAATAACGAAAGGAACGCCTCCGTTTTCGTACTGATCTATGGCAAGGTCTTTCAGCCATTTGGTAAAAAAAGCGGCTACATCCATGTTAAAGGCTGCGGTACGGCAAAATGCCTGGGCATCGCCCGTCCAGCCCAATCGTTCGTCACGCTGCGGGCAATCGGTAGGCACATCCAGAAAATTGCCTTTCTGCCCCCATTGTATATTATGCTGCAACTGGTTTACCAGTTCATTGGAACAGGTAAACGTTCCGGTGGGTGGCATGTCTGAGTGAATTACAACGCCTGTTAAGTTTTCAGGGGTTAACTCACCAGGGAAACCCTCAACAGCTACAAAGCGAAAACCCATAAAAGTAAAATGGGGTTCATAGGTTTCGTTTGCTTCACCGTGCATTACATACCTTAAAGTAGCATCGGCGGTGCGCAGGTTATCGGTATAAAATTCCCCGAATTTATCCATTACCTCCGCATGGCGAATGGTAATGGTATGGCCTGCTTTGCCATTTACATTTAATTTGATCCAACCCACCATATTTTGTCCCATATCAGCCACCAAGGTGCCTTTGGGGGTAGTGAAAATTTTAACAGGTTTTATTTCCTGAATTTTTTTCATAGGAACTGATTCTGAAGCTATCAGTTTTTCATCAGGGAAACTGACGGTTTTCACATTCCACCATTTGCTGTCATCAAAATCAGGTTGTTGCCATCCTTGAATTTCCTTTCGGGCATCGTAAGTTTCTCCGGGATAAATGCCACTCATGGTAATCGGGCCCTGGTTGGAAGCCTTCCAGGTTTCATCGGTTATTATTATATCTTCTGTACCATCGGAGTAGGTGAGGTGTAACTGGCCGATAAACCCCAGCATTTTTCCATAAATGCCCCAGTTATCTGTCCAGCCCAAGGCACTGCGATACCACCCGTCGCCGATCATGGCACCGGCTACGTTTTTTCCCTGCTGTAGCTGGTTGGTAATATCATACACCTGGTACTGTACCCTTTCCTGGTAGGCCGTCCAGCCCGGAGTAAGCACCTGATCGCCCACTTTGTTTCCATTCAGATAAAATTCGTATAGTCCGTGACTGCTTATGTAGGCCCGGGCCCGGGTAACTTTTTTGGTTAGTTCAAATTCTTTTCTTACCAAACTGGCCGGCGCGTGCAATTTGGATTCTTTTTCGGGTTCAATCCATTTTGCTTTCCAGTCGGAAGCGTTTATAAATCCCATTTCCCAAAAAGCGGCCTCACTCCAGTCCGACTCTTTATTTTCCTGGTCCCATATTTTTACCTGCCAGTAATACCTTTGGGCTGATTGTAGGGCCGGTCCCGCATAGGTTCGCAGCACGGACACTCCGGATTCCATTTTCTCAGATTCCCAGAATATACTATTTTTAGAAAACTCATCATCAGTGGCAACGCGGAGGGCATAAGCACTTTGTAGGATATTTCTATCCTTTCCTGTAATTTTCCAGCTTAAACGGGGTTTCAATACATCAATACCAATTGGATTGGTTTTATGTTCACACGACAGCTCATACAAGGTTAGTTTTTGTGCATGCATGGGAAGGCAAAACAAAACTAATAATAAAACGCGGAAAAATTTCATAGCCAATTTTAGGGTTAGGCTTATATATTATCGCTCAGATTTGGGTTGAAAATAAAGCTAATTGTTTAAATTTGAGCAACAAATCAGAATTAATTTTTAGTAGAAATAGTATAAAATTTATTAACGATGTTAATTGTTACAATTTGAATAATATTTTATACTTTCCTTTTTGAAAAATATCCAGCGTGAATTAATTTAAATACTACTTTGAACTTAATTTTTAGTAAAAGTTGGTGGGTTGCCCCTGCACCTAAAACAGAAAGGAGAAACCATTGACCGATTCAAATAGCGGTATGCATCCTGAAATATTAGTTGAACTGGTTAATTACCGCATGCCTTTCGGCAAATATAAGGACAGAGTGATCTGCGATTTGCCTGAACATTACCTGCTCTGGTTTTACAAAAAAGGTTTTCCAAAAGGTAAATTGGGGATATTATTGTCTACTATGTATGAGATAAAACTCAATGGATTGGAATATTTACTGAAGCCATTAAGAAAGTAACAGGAAATGAACAACAGGTTACAGTGCCGCTACAATAGTTTTGGTTTTGTTGTAATCTTCGTTGCCGATCTGAACCACAAAAAAATCAGTTTTGCTGAACGAAAGGTCAAATTCTTTGATAAAACCGCCGCGAATTCTCAATTGTTCCTGGTAAATAAGGTTTCCGATAATATCATATACCTTAATGAAAACCATAGCTTTGGTATCGTTGAGCATATCAAGATTGAATTTGCCTTTAGCCACAGGCGTTAAACGAAAATCAAAATCTTTCTTTAAAATCCCCTGGTTGTACGAAATAATTGCCTCAGGATTATTCGAGGTATTCAGATTTTTACTTTTAAATACCAGACTGTCGGGTTGTGTAGCTTTTAGGGGAGAACTTTTTAACTGCTGGATTGAACTAAGGAGTGCCTGTTGGCCTTGCACTACTGATAAAGAAAAAATCAGTGCCGATAGGAATAATAGTTTTATTTGGTTCATCCAGTGAAAAGCTTTTATGGTAACGTTTTATTATCGGGTAGAATTCAAGCTGATTTCAAAATTATTTTCTAAAAGTTTAAAGGTAACAAAATTTATTAAATATTTTAGCGTTGTAGTATATTTCAAAAATTTACCTGATTACGTTTACTCCCCCTTTCCAACTATTTTGTATACATATACCTTCTCGGACGATAGAATAAATACCTGATTTTCAGCAAAGAAGCTATACCAGGTGGGATAAATTTCAGGAAGCGGTATTTTATTGGTTTCCAGTGTTGGCAGGTTCATCAGGATTAAATTTTGGTCTTTGGTATAATAAATTTCATCTCCCAAAAAGTTAAATATCTGTACCTTTTCTAATGGTAATTTTTGGATAAAGTTACCCAGATTATCAAATACCAGTATGCCGCTGTTTTTTTCGCTGATGAATAATTTATTCTGGTAAGCTTTCATAAAGTATACCTGAAAGTTCTCGCCAAGCAAAAAGCTTAAATGCGTTTCAGAAAGTAAATTTCCAGAACGGAGATCGTATTTTTTCAGGCTTATGGAGGTATCGTCTATCAGCCACAACGTATTGTCTTCGTCGGGTGTGGCAAAACTAACAAAGCCCGGATTCAATTTGCTGAGGGAATAGGTTTCTGATGGATTCAAATAATGATCCAGATAATAATATTCCTGGTTTTTAGCATTAAACACAAATACCCGAAGCATTTGCCAGGCTTCAAAAAATGTGGGAGCCAAAGCTTTTTGTGGTACATAGGAATCGGTAAGCTGGCCAAAGCTGCTGTATTTCAGAATTTCACCTTTCAGGTTACTGATAAAAATATTCCCAATTTTATCGGTCGAGGCAAAAGCAGGATAGGAGATATCAAAGGAATCGATCGGAAATAGTTTTTGGGCAATAGCTGGCTGGCCTAAATATATTAAGCATAAAAAGAGGGGCAATACTTTATAATAAATTTTTCTATTCATGGAAATGAAGTAATTCAATATTATGGCCATCAAACGATGCATACATATAGTCACTGATCCATTCGCCTAAATTAATATACTGACTATTATCGGATACTGGTAAATTTAAGGGCAAATGCCGATGGCCAAATATATAATAATCATGGTGTTTTTGTTGTTCAACCTCCTGGCAGTGCAGGTAGATCCATTCATTTTCCTTACCAAAAAACTGCTTGTCCAATTCACTGTTTTTCAGGCGGCTTTTTCTTGACCAGCCCTGAGCCACCCACATGCCTACTGTAGGATGTATCAAAGCAAATAATCGTTTACTAATAGGAGCCCTGAATATTTTTTTAAGAAATTTATATTTTCTGTCGCCCGGACCCAATCCATCGCCATGTCCGATAAAAAAGCTAACGTTATTGATGCTGATAGAAACAGGATTGTGGATAACCGGTATATTTAACTCATCAGGAAAATAGTCGAACATCCACATATCGTGGTTGCCCGTAAAAATAAAAACCGGAATATTCTTATCGGTGAGGTCGGCCAGTTTACCCAATAACCTGACAAACCCTTTTGGAATGGCAAATTTGTATTCGAACCAAAAATCAAAAATATCGCCCAGTAAAAATATCGCGGCGGCGGAATCCTCTATATGGCGCAGCCACCGTACAATTTTTTTTTCTCTTCGCAAACTCTCTTGGTGAGAAGGAACACCCAGGTGAAAATCAGAAGCGAAATAAATTTTTTTTTGATGGGGGAGCGTCGAGCCATTCAACTGCTCAAGGGTTTTTAACATTCGAATTATATTTACCAGGCAATTTGTTCCAAAATTAAGGGATCATGAAACAAAAAAAAATCAGGTCAAAGGCTGACCTGATTTAAAACTCTGTAATATGGATTTACTTTTACTCTTTTTTATTCACTGAATCCTCAACCTTTGCTTTTCCATTTTCATGAGGAGTAGCATCTGATTTTTTATGTTTTTTTTCTTTTTCCTCATTATTCATATAAGCCTGGTAATTGGTTTCCTTTTCAAAAGGCCGTTTGCCAATCAGGGTTTCCAAATCAGACTGGAAAATAATTTCACGCTCAAGCAATTCTTTTGCTACCAGTTCTAATTGCTCTCTTTTTGACAGTAAAAGTTTTTTGGTACGCTCATAAGCCTGGCTGATAATTTTTCTTACCTCTTCGTCGATGGTTTGCGCCGTTGACTCTGAATAAGGTTTATTAAAATTATATTCCGATTGCTGGGAATCGTAAAAGGAAACCTGCCCGATTTTATCGTTCATGCCATAAATAGTAACCATGCTATAGGCCATTTTGGTTACACGTTCCAGATCGTTTTGCGCGCCTGTACTGATTTTACCAAATACAATTTCTTCCGCGGCCCTTCCGCCCAGGGTCATAGACATTTCGTCTAAAAGCTGTTCGGTGCGATAAAGAAACTGTTCTTTCGGTAAATACTGCGCATACCCTAAAGCAGCCACTCCGCGGGGAACAATGCTTACTTTTACCAATGGGTCAGCATGTTCCAGGTACCAGCCCGCAATAGCATGCCCTGCTTCGTGATGGGCCACAATATTTTTTTCATCAGGAGAAATCAACTTATTTTTCTTTTCCAATCCGCCAATTACCCGGTCAATAGCATCATGGAAATCCTGCATTTCTACTGCTTTTTTGTTTTTCCGGGCAGCGATCAAGGCTGCTTCATTACAAATATTGGCAATTTCGGCTCCGGCGAAGCCAGGAGTTTGGGCTGCCAATCGCTTAGGGTCTACTTCTTTAGCTGTTTTTATAGGTTTCAGGTGAACTTTGAAAATAGCTTCACGGCCTACGATATCCGGTTTGTCGATACTGATTTGGCGGTCAAAGCGGCCAGGACGTAACAGGGCGGGGTCCAGAATGTCAGGCCGGTTGGTCGCTGCCAGGATAATTACCCCCGAATCAGTACCAAAACCATCCATTTCTGCCAGCAGAGAGTTTAGTGTGTTTTCCCGTTCGTCGTTGGAACCGGGTAACTGACCTCTTCCTCTTGAACGACCCACCGCATCAATCTCATCAATAAAGATAATACAAGGCGCTTTTTCTTTGGCCTGCTTGAACAAATCGCGTACCCTTGCGGCACCAACTCCAACAAACATTTCCACAAAGTCGGAACCCGACAAGGTGAAGAAAGGAACGCCAGCTTCCCCGGCAACAGCTTTGGCCAGCAGGGTTTTACCCGTTCCGGGAGTTCCGATCAACAAAGCTCCCTTTGGTATTTTGCCTCCTAAATTGGTATACTTGGAAGGGTTTTTAAGAAATTCAACAATTTCCGCCACTTCTTCCTTCGCTTCATCCAAACCAGCTACATCTTCAAAAGTTACTTTAACTTTATTTTCGGCATCAAACAATGCTGCCCTTGATTTGCCTATGTTAAATATCTGCCCCCCGGGACCGCCACCTGTAGCCATGCGACGCATTAAAAACCAGAATCCGAATAATAACAGAAATAGAAAGCCCCAGTTCACCATAATATTAATGATGTCAGATCTTTCTTCTGTCCGGTATCCAATTTTATCCTCTTTAGGAACTTGATCTTCTATATCCCGATAGTTTTCATTAAAAACTTCGGCTGAAGGCACTTTAAATTTAAAATGAGGACCACCCTGTGTCATACTAAACGGATTGTCCTGCTCCAGCATGGTCTTGTATTTTGGCTCTTGCAGGGCTTCCTGCTTCAAGGTTACTTCAACAAAATTTTGATTAGATATTAATACAACCTCTTTTACTACGCCTTCCAACATCATTTGCTCGAACTGCTTTTCATTAATGATAGTAGCGGATGAGTTATTACTGAAATACACAGTTCCTACAATGATGGCGATTAACACCATGATAACCCACCATTGTAAGTTCGGTTTCTGCGGAGCTTTAGAGGGTATCTTGTTCTTCTTTTTTAGATTATCTGCCATTATTTTTTTAAATGCTGTACAATTTATTATAAATGATTGATTGTTAGAGTAAAAACGTGTATACGCTATTAATGTTTTAAGGGTTTTGAGGCTCAGAAACCCTTAAAGTTTCCGCGTCCCCCCACAAATCTTCCAATCCGTAAAAATCTCTTTTATCTTGTTTAAAAATATGGGCGACTACATTCACATAGTCTATCAAAATCCATTCTTTATTTTCTTTTCCTTCTTTATGCCATGGATTCTCTCCTGTTTTTTTATGTACTATTTCTTCTACTGAGTCGGAAATCGCGTCTAGCTGGGTATCGGAATTGCCAGTGCAAATGATAAAATAATCCGCGATGGCATTTTTTACCTTCCGCAAATTCATTACCACAATGTCTTTAGCTTTTTTTTCCTGCATGCCTAGTACTACAATATTACTGAGGTCTTTTGCTGTCATTCAATAAATTATAAATATGATGATTATTTTTGTGTAAAAGTTCTAAAGCCACCAAGCAATTTTCAATCAAAAATCATAAATTTCGGTTACTGAGGAGCTTTTTTTAGAAAAAAATATCTGTAGCATACTGAATGCTCTACATACTAACAAACAAAAATACGAAAATAGTTTGCGAAGAACCTTTTCTCACACAGTTTTTATTGGTAAAAATGTTTTTTACTATCCTGAATGTACCTCAACTAATTTAATCGCTCAGGATTTATTGGCAAATAAAAGCGCACGGGAAGGTGACCTGATTATTACTAACTATCAAACTGCCGGAAGAGGGCAACGCGGAAATTCGTGGCAATCGGAAAGGAATAAAAATCTTACTTTCTCAGTGGTGCTGATGCCCGAATTTATGCATAGTGCCGCCCAGTTTTCTTTAAATATAGTGGTTTCACTGGCTTTAAAAGATTTTTTCCTGGATTATTATCCGCAGGGGTTTTCCATAAAATGGCCCAATGACCTCTATTTTGAAAACCAGAAAATCGCGGGTATTCTGATAGAAAGTAATATAAAGAACACAGTGTTACAGTCGGTAGTGGTGGGCATGGGGATTAACATCAATCAGGAAAATTTCAGCAACCTGCAGGCTACCTCGCTGCGAAATATCTGTAACCAGCCCTTTGAACTGGACGATTTGCTCAAAAATTTGTTGGAGCACCTGGAGCACCGGTATTTTCAGTTAAAAAAAGACCAGATCGCTACGCTTAAAACTGAATACGCGCGGCAGCTTTACTGGTTTGGTACCGAGCACGTTTTTCGTGATCAGCGTGAATTTACAGGCATTATCACCGGAATTACTGAATGGGGGCAACTGCTTATTGAAAGTAAAACCGGAATAAAATCGTACAATTTTAAAGAAGTAGCGTTTGTACGGTAATAACATTTCAATGCCGAATTAAGCAGATAGGTTTGTGGATTTTTAAATCTAAATTGTACCTTCGCTTAAAATTAGTCAACAATAAACAGCATATTTTTATGGTAGACGCACAATCAAAGTATAAAGTAAAAGACATTGCCCTGGCCGACTGGGGCAGGAAAGAAATACGACTGGCCGAATCGGAAATGCCTGGCTTAATGGCTTTGCGGGAAGAGTACGGTGCTTCCAAACCACTGAAAGGCGCCCGAATTGCCGGTTGCCTGCACATGACCATTCAAACCGCGGTTTTAATAGAAACATTGATAGAACTGGGTGCTGAAGTAACCTGGTCGTCCTGCAATATTTTTTCAACGCAAGATCATGCCGCCGCTGCCATTGCCGCCGCTGGTATTCCGGTGTATGCCTGGAAGGGTATGACTGAAGAAGAATTTTATTGGTGTATCGAACAAACACTTTTCTTTGGCGAAGATAAAAAACCCCTGAATATGATTTTAGACGATGGGGGAGATCTTACTAATATGGTGCTTGATCAGTATCCTGAAATGGTTTCAGGTGTAAAGGGTGTTTCTGAAGAAACTACCACCGGCGTACACCGGTTATACGAAAGAACTAAAAATGGTACCCTGCCCATACCTGCCATCAACGTGAACGATTCGGTTACCAAATCCAAATTTGATAACAAGTACGGATGTAAAGAATCGCTGGTAGATGCTATCAGAAGGGCTACCGATATCATGATGGCCGGAAAAGTGGCTGTGGTGGGCGGCTATGGTGACGTGGGCAAAGGCTCCGCGCAGTCGTTACGTGGTGCTGGCGTGCGGGTAATAGTTACCGAAGTTGATCCGATTTGCGCTTTACAGGCAGCCATGGATGGTTTTGAAGTGAAAAAGATGATCAATGCGGTAAAAGAAGCCGATATCGTGGTTACTGCCACTGGCAATAAAGATATTTTAGGCAAGGAACATTTTAAGCTTTTGAAAGACAAAGCTATTGTATGTAACATCGGCCACTTCGATAATGAAATTGACGTAGCATGGCTGAACAAAAATGCCAAATCTAAAACAGAGATCAAGCCTCAGGTTGATTTGTACGAACTGGAAAACGGCAACGAAATCATATTGTTGGCCGAAGGTCGCCTGGTAAACCTGGGATGTGCCACCGGTCACCCTTCATTTGTGATGTCTAACTCTTTCACCAACCAGGTGCTGGCCCAGATTGAGCTGTGGAAGTACAGCGACAACTATGAAAACGCGGTGTATACCTTACCCAAACATCTGGATGAAAAAGTAGCTGCTTTGCACCTGTCTAAAATCGGCGTTGAATTAGATACCTTAACGCCCGATCAGGCTGAATATATTGGTGTGGAGGTGAACGGCCCTTTTAAACCGGATTATTATCGGTATTAATCCCTTATATTTTAAAGCTATAAATTATAAGAAACCGCTAATATCCAAGTTCGCGGTTTTTTTTAATTCTTTTGTGGCTCAATTACTTCTTTGGTACTACCACACTTCATCATTTTTTCGCCAAAATAGGGATTGCGTACTTCTTCACTTTTACTTAACCAATAGGCTCCTTTGTTGTTAAAAGCCATCGGGCAGAACTGCCAATAAACAGGGGCCTGAAGTTTGCCTGAAGTTTTTACCCACTTGTAAATGTTATTGGAAAGAGAATCAAAATATATTCTCTGCGTGTTGATATCATCATTACCAGCGATTTCTTTTGTGTTTTGCTGAATTTCAGGCATGCTGGTGGCATCAATTACCTCCAGCAAAGCCACAGCACTTTCTTTTATTTTCTCAGGATCAGCATCTACAAAGGCTTCTTTTAATTTCATATAATCATCTATTATTTCAGGAGCTATGGTTTCGTCTTTTTTATCAATAGCGGCTTTCTGTTGCTCCTCTATTGACTCACTTTTTCTGGTTTCCGAGCACTGAAAAAAAAATAATCCAATAAGCAAAAATATTATTATTTGGAGAAAGGTGGTTTTCATAATATTATATTATTTTCAGGGTCAAAACTTGAATCACTTATAACAGGCCAAAGATAAAAAATAAATGTTATTCTTAGGCTATTCTTACAAAAACCCCTATTTGTAATAAAAATATTTAAAAATGATATTCGATACAAAATACCATATTTCAGATAAAATAATGACCTAATAATATGGTACCTGAGTGGTTGAATTAAGATTTCTAAAAAGTAAAATGTTAATATGCAATTCAGTTTAATTTATTTTATTTGATAATTATTACCCTATTCGACCTTCAAATAATTAAAATAAAGGTATTTAGTATTATTTATTTACGTAACAATGCTGTTCAACTCTATTGAATTTGCTATATTTCTTCCTACTGTTTTTATCCTATATTGGTTTGTTTTTAAAGAAAATATAAAAAACCGGAATTTCTTTCTGGTGGCGGTCAGTTATATTTTTTATGGATGGTGGGACTGGCGGTTTTTATCTCTGATATTTTTTAGCTCCCTGGTAGACTATACCATTGGAGTAAGGCTTAATAAAACTGACGGTCCAAATCATAGGAAAGTGCTTTTGATCTTAAGTCTTGTGGTAAATTTAGGCTTACTTGGCTTTTTTAAGTATTACAATTTTTTTGTTGATTCCTTTGCGGATGCTTTTACTCTTTTTGGGTCGAGTTTAGAAACCAGGTCGTTAAATATCGTGTTACCAGTAGGTATTAGTTTTTACACTTTTCAAACCCTCAGCTATACCATTGATGTATACAGAAAGCAATTAAAACCTACCCATGATTTTATCGCGTTTTTAGCATTTGTAAGTTTTTTTCCGCAATTAGTGGCCGGACCCATCGAAAGAGCTACTAACCTTTTGCCCCAATTTTTTACTAAGAAAGTATTTAATTACCAATTGGCCCATGATGGCATCGGGCAAATTATTTGGGGATTGTTTAAAAAGGTGGTTATTGCCGATACGGCAGCAACTTTTGTAAATGATATTTTTGCCAATTATGAAACCCTGCCCGGATCAACCCTTTTTCTGGGTGGCGTGTTATTCGCATTTCAGATCTATGGCGATTTTTCGGGTTACTCAGATATTGCCATTGGTACGGCCAAATTATTTGGTTTCAGCCTGATGCGAAATTTTGCATATCCTTATTTTTCCAGGGATATTGCCGAGTTCTGGCGTCGTTGGCATATCTCACTTTCAACCTGGTTCAGAGATTATGTTTATATTCCCTTGGGAGGAAGCCGGGGCGGAAAATGGATGAAGGTAAGAAATACCATGACCATATTTATTGTAAGCGGGTTCTGGCATGGAGCCAACTGGACATTTTTGTTCTGGGGATTTTTGAATGGGTTATACTTTCTGCCGTTGCTACTGGCAGGAAAAAACAGAAAAAATATAGGCAATGTAAGCAATGGCAGAAGTTTGCCTTCAATTATAGAATTTTTACAAATCTTATTTACTTTTTTTATTACTGTGATTGCTTGGATATTTTTCAGGGCTGAAAATATAGGACAGGCATTTACCTATTTAAACAGGATGTTTTTCATTAGGCCTTTGAGCCAACCCGATTCAGAGATATTATTATTTTTACCATTACTTTTGATCTTCATTGTGATTGAATGGATTCAAAGAAATAAAGAGCATGCCTTTCGGCTGGGAAATTTGCACCCCGTGCCTAAATATTCAGCTTACTTTCTGATTATTTTTCTAATATCCGGTTTTTCAGGATCTCAGAATGAGTTTATTTATTTTCAGTTTTGAAGGAATAATAATATAGATGTAAAAAGCTTTATCCATTGATAGGACGGGCAAAAATTTAATGAGTACGAATGGATTAAGCTGATAACAGAAGATATTTATGAAGAAGTTTTTACAAAAGATTATAATTTACTCTACCATATATTTCATATCAGCCTTTGCAATTACTACTGTTGTATACCATTATCTTCCTGATAATTATGATCTGGTGGAAGACCCATATCTGATTAGTAAGTTAAATTATTTTACTGCTCATGGTAATGAATACAATACTGTATTTATTGGTTCAAGCCTTACTATGCGGCATATCAATCCGGTACTTTTCGACTCGCTTACCACTACTTATGGCATTAATTCTTATAATCTGGGCTTACCAGGCATGCGGCCTTTTCGTACCTATGATTTAGTGAACAGGCTTTTGAATAATAAATCGGTACAGTTGCAGTATATTTTATTGGAATTAAATCAATTAGATCTCATTCAGAGTAATTACAATAACAAGAGTATTATGTATTCGATGGATCATGAAAAATTCTTGTTTTCCATCAGGTCTACTTTTGATTCAAACTTAGCCTGGATTAAAAAATGTTTTTATCTTTTTCAATATTTGCGGGCTTATTTATACAAGTACAGCGGTTTCGGACTTTTCCACCTTTTGCATCCGTTACCGATCAGCGATGAGGTTACGAAAGCAAATGTTTTAATGCAGGAGCATACAGAAGGATTTTACGCAAAGGATTTTGAGTTGAGAAACACAACAAATGATAACATTAAAGAAGGGTATTTGGCTGAAAATATGGAATTACTGGAAGATACCAGTGTGATATCAAAGAATATCGAATTGCAGATTTCAAAATACGGCCAGAAGTATCTGCATGAAAAGCAAAGCATTTACCTTGAGTTTCTTGGCAATTTGAGGAGCAAGTCTAAGAAAAAAAATGTTGAGATTATCTTTGTATTACCTCCTCGCTTAAGTGAAACGGCTACCAACTCCATATATCCGGTATACAAAAAATTGGATATTAACCAAAAAATCGACTTATCCGACCCCAAAAAATTCCCCGAATTTTATACGGTACAGAATAGCTTTGATATAAATCATCTGAATTCGAAAGGAAGTAATTTTTATACCAGTTATCTTGCGCAGCAGTTTCTCAGGATAATTGGAGGGAAATACAAAAAAGCCTCGAAAAATACGATAGACCAATCCATTACAAGCAATTCAGTTACGCTTGTAAAGGCACAGTAGCTATTTTATTAAATGACGATTTTTTTATCTTCGACCCGGTTTTATTAGGTTTCACCAAGTTTGTTTATAAAATGGGTTCTAAAAGTAGAATATTTGCCTACTTCGATGAGTCGCACAAAATTAGTCGCATTGCGTGGTGGGGCAGCCTTGGTACTAAGTTTCCTGTATACCGGGCTTTTTACCTACATTACCGGCAGGGATTGGTACCATAAAGAGTTTTTTACAGACCTGCTTTACAGCCTGATATACTTTTTATTGCTGAATAAAATTTACAGGGTGCTGGAGGTTTGGATTGCCCGGCGATTTAAACACGAACACCGGCGTCCGCGTAATTTTATGCTGGAAGTAGTGCTGTTCGGTATCTCAGGTAGCCTGTTACTGTTGCTGTTAAACCTGCTGTTTTACGGATTGTATGGTGGCAGGTTTACAGGCCCGGCCGAAAATGTACGAGAATTACGCATGTTCTATGTTATTAATGAAACTCTTTCATTTTTATATATATCTGTATTAACCGGATTGAAGGTATTTGACCAGCTTCAAAAAACAAGAATTCGTAAAAAACAACTGGAACTGGCCCATGCCCATGCCCATGCTGAATCATTAAAAAATCAGATCAGTCCGCACTTTTTGTTCAATAGCCTGAATGCGCTTTCGTCATTAATTTATGTAAATCCCTCCAAAGCACAACATTTTATTGAGCAACTATTAAATGTTTTTCAATATGTTTTGAAAAATAAAGATCACGAACTGATTACCCTTAAGGAAGAAGTGGACTTTGCCTGTTCCTATTTTTATTTATTGAAAATAAGGTTCAGGAACAATATAAGGCTGCAAATGGAATTGGCTCCTGAAACGCTCAACCAATTGCTGCCGCCCCTATCGCTACAAATGTTGATTGAAAACGCGGTAAAGCATAATATTGTTTCGCATGATGAACCCTTGCGTATCGCTATTTCTTCAGAAAACAATAGTATTGTGGTAAGAAACAATTTACAGCAACGAAAGCACATAGAAGCCTCTACCGGGATCGGGTTAAAAAATATTGCCGACCGGTACCGCTACCTTACTGATGCGCATATTGATATCCAAAAATCTGAAAATGAATTTGTGGCCAAATTGCCTTTGATAAAACCTGTATGACCGAAAGTCAGATCATATTGTCTTTAAACTCGAACCGGCATCAGGCCTTGCTGGCTTTTGTGCTGAGCTTTTTTAATTTTCTAACCATCCTTTTTATTAATTTTAATCTGGATAATTTAGAAAATATTTTATCGTGGACTTCAGTAATAGAGGGGGGGTTTGCCTTTCTTCATTTTTTTCTGTTGATTAAGGCATTGTTCTTTATTGAGAAGTTTTTCGACAGAAAATTCCATATCCGCACTGACGTAATGGTTCGATATTTACTGGAACTGTTATATTTTCTGGCAATTTGCGGTATTTTATTTACTGTAATTTTTCTGGTTCCAGTGGCTATTTTTCATTATCTGATTTATGGACTTGGGTTTATCAGAATGTCAGGAACGGTAATCCGGGAATTATACATCATTGATATGGTGTTTGCCTTTATTTTATACACTTCGAAAGTAGGCTTGATGACCTATACCAAACTTCAGGAAGTAGAACTGGAAGCCGACCGCTTAGAAAGAGAAAATGCCCATGAGCAATTTGAAACTCTAAAAAAAAATATTAATCCTGACTTTTTATTTCATAGCCTCCGCACACTTTCAGGTTTAATTAATCAGGATAAAGATGCCGCAGGCAAATTCATTGAAGAATTATCAAGTGTATACCGGTATAACCTGGACTTTAAAGAAAAAGAAATGGTGTTACTGGATACAGAAATTCAGGTTGTTCAGTCTTATTTAAATATTCTAAAAATTCAGTATGGAACTTTGCTGAAAACAGAAATTTCGGTAGCTGAAAAATATAAAAATTATTTACTGCCCCCATTTTTCCTTCAGTTTCTTATTGACCTTTTAATTTCCGGTAGTCCACCTGATGAAAGAAGGATTTTGAGCATTCAGGTATTTACCAATCAGGATGGGGAATTAGTGATCCGGGCGAATCCCAGTGAACGGTCTTTCAATCCCCAGTCTATTGACCATACCCTGAGCCAATTGCTCGAAAAATATGGTGCACTAATTCACACTCAGGTGGAAACCAAATACCACAGCGGTTGTTACGAGGTTTGCCTGAAACTTATCGAGATGGAAGAATCCAAATTTGTATACTAAACTTCTGCTGCCTTTATATCTTGTCCAAATAAGTTCGCATTTCCTGTTGCAGTTTGCTGGCAGCCTGCTTGGCAGCTTTTGCGAAATCTTTATCATTTCCGGCATAAATAATCCCTCGGGAAGAATTTACAATCAGGCCGCAATCGCTGTTGATGCCGTTGGCAACCACCTGCTGTAAATTACCACCTTGCGCGCCCACACCTGGTATTAGCAGAAAATGATCAGGGGCAATTGCCCGGATTTCTTTAAGTTTGCTGGCCTGGGTTGCCCCAACTACGTACATAAGCTGTTTAGCATCTGCCCAGGTCATACTTTTTTTGATTACCATTTTATACACTTCATCACCGGTTTCTTTGAGTACTAAATTTTGAAAATCCTGACTACCCGAATTGGAGGTAAGCGCCAATAAAATTACCCAGCGGTCTTTGTATTCCAAAAAAGGAGTAACCGAATCTTTCCCCATGTAGGGGGCTACCGTAACCGAGTCGAAAGCGTAGGTTTCGTAAAAAGTTTTTGCGTATAACGCAGCCGTGTTGCCAATATCGCCACGCTTGGCATCGGCAATGGTAAAAACTTCCTCAGGAATATATTCCATGGTTTTGGCCAGACTTTCCAAACCCTTAGGCCCCAATGCCTCATAAAAGGCCAGATTGGGCTTGTAGGCTATGCAGTAATCAATAGTAGCATCCACTATTTGTTTGTTAAAAGCGAATACAGGATCTTTTTCCTTATGTAAATGCGCGGGTATTCGGTTAATATCGGTATCTAACCCGATGCAGAGGAATGAGTTTTTGGCTTTGATATTTTTAACTAGTGTTTCCCGGTTCATGGTGTATTTGGTTTCCGCAAAAATAATTTTTTGAATTCAGTTTGAAATAAACAAAGCAAATTCTTTCAAATGGTTAGTTTTGTAGCCCTTAATTTCCAACCTTATACTTAGCTGATGGATGCTGTAAAAATCTATTTATTTTTTTTAAGTTTATTCCTGTTATCTCTCTCTGCCCCGGTGCTGGCACAAAATACACTTACATTTACTAATACGCTGAAAGGTAAACAGATTTTAATAAAACCGGGCGATTTGGTAAAATTTGAATACAATGGTTATCTGGGACAGCCCCAGGTAATAGAAAAAAGTGTGCTTCAGGTTACTGAAACGGCGGTTGTATTGGGGCAAACCGTTTTTGGAAACGTAGTGCCACAAACTGAATGGACCCTATTAACGCCCGATATTACCGGATTTCGTAAATTTATGAAGGGAAGAAATGCCCTGAAAGGAGGGTTGCGATTAGCTACTGGGGTCGGATTGGCCTTTTTTTACCGGGAAGCCTTGAGTAAAGATAAGTTTACCACCACCCAAAGCATTTTAATTACCTTTGGCATAGGCACCGCCACTTCCCTGTTGATAGAAGCGATGTTTCCAAAAAAAGTTAAAAACAGAATAGGGCAGGGCTGGATTTTGGAAAAATAATTTTACTTTATTAATATTTCTGCCCGAAGGGTGAATGATAAAAATTTAAGATAAGATTATACCTATGACACTGAATGAATTTAAAAGTAGCCTCAAAAACGAAGGGCCGCCTGATGCCTGGTCGGCTTATCTGAAAGCATTATGGCATGAGGGCAATGGAAACTGGGAAATGGCGCATAACCTGGTTCAGGACTTAACCACCCGGGAAGCAGCCTGGATCCATGCTTATTTGCACAGAAAGGAAGGCGACCGTTCCAACGCGAATTACTGGTACAACCGGGCAGGGAAAACCATGCCTGAATACCCTTTACCGGAAGAATGGGAAAAACTGGTACAGGCATTTTTATAAATGTATGGGCAATCTTTCTGGTACTTTTTAAAATTTAACATTAGTTTATGAATCACGAAATCGAGAAAATCAGTAAAATCAGTAAACGCATACTGAACCGGTTAAACCCTTTACGCCTCGTACAAACCTCTAACTATAAATTAAGCCAGAAAGCCGGAGCGCCACCCGGAACGCTAATTTATACCGGCCAGAGCCGCGATGAAGTACCTGAAGTTACCCTGCACCAGTACGAAGTGGAAACTTTAAGTGTAATTACCAATAAAAGTGTTTCTGAAATTATTAGCTGTATCAATCTGGAAAAGGTGAACTGGATTAATATCAGTGCTTTAACCAACATCGAACTGATTCAGGCCACTGGCGACCATTTCCGCCTTCATCCGTTGGTACTGGAAGATATTCTGACTACCCAGCAGTTGCCCAATACCGAAGATTACGAGCAGTATATTTTTTTTACGCTGAAAATGATTAGCATTAATCCGAAAAATCAGCGAATAGAACTGGAGCATGTGAGTTTTATTCTGGGTTATCGCTATTTGATTTCTTTTCAGGAAAGGAAAGCTGATGTATTGGAACCCGTTCGACAGCGACTTACCAACGCGAAAGGACGGATTCGTTCCCGGGGGAGTGATTATCTTTTGTATGCACTCATCGATGTAATCGTAGATAATTATTACCTGGTAACTGAAAATCTGAATGAGCGTATCAATGACCTGGAAGTGGAACTGATAGACGATCCGGATCAGAGTTCTATTGAGAAAATCACGGCTTATAAGAAGCAACTCATTCAGCTTAAAAAAGTAATATATCCACTGCGGGAGGCTTTGCGGAAACTAATTAAAGACGAAGACCAGCTGATCGCCCCTGCTACCGTTCACTTTTATGAAGATATAATCAGCAATGTGGAGCACATTATCAATACCATGGAAATCCAGCGTGAAATGCTTACTGGCCTGATGGAATTGTATATGTCGACCATTAGCAATAAAATGAATAACGTAATGAAAACGTTAACCATTATTGCTACCATTTTTATTCCGCTCACATTTGTGGCCGGGGTATATGGTATGAATTTCAAATACATGCCCGAACTGGAATGGCATTGGGGCTATCCGACCATTCTCGGCGTGATGTTCGTTTTAGGAATGGTCATGTTTATTTATATGAAAAGTAGAAAATGGTTTTGATTTTTCTAAAAAAAAGTTGGGGAATTGAATAATTACGCCCATGATTTTCGTAGTATAAACCAAAAATATTAATTTAGCACTTGAAATCAAGTACCTTAAATTTTTTACCAATGCCATTAGACATCAATCATCCCGTAGATAGAGTAGAGGGTATCACCCGCGCAGAGTTTCAGGAAAAATACATGAAACCACAAAAACCTGTGGTCATTCATGGTCTTTTTAAAGATGATCCCTGTTATGACAAGTGGGACATCGATTATTTTAAAAAAGTAGCTGGCGATGTGGAAGTAGGTTTATTTCTTAACAAGAAGGAAGACCTTGACAAAACACTGAAAATACCGAATGTGAAAATGCCTTTTGGCGAGTACCTGGATATTATTAAAAAAGGACCTACCGAATTGCGCATCCACTTGTTCAATGTGTTCAAGCACAAGCCTGAACTTTTAAAAGATTTCAAGTACCCAACCATTGCCGATAACTTCTTAAAAGGCTTTCCCTATATGTTTTTTGGCGGAAAAGGATCGGTAGCCCGTATGCACCAGGATATCGATATGTCCAATGTGTTTCTTACCCAGTTCGACGGCAAAAGACGGGTGGTGCTTTTCGATCCTAAGTATTCTGAATTGCTATATCGGTATCCGTTTAACGTGCATACCGGGGTTGATATCAACAATCCGGATTACAATGAATTTCCAGGTTTGGCTCATGTAAAAGGCATGGAGGTAATTATTTCCCGTGGCGATACTTTATTTATGCCGGGCGAATACTGGCATTATATCGAATATGTGGAAGGTGGATTTGGTATGAGCCTGCGTTCATTGAATCCGTACGTTTCTAAAAGAGTAAAAGGTGTTTGGAACATGGCCGTTATATCCAGTATCGACGACCTGATGCGGAAAGCTTTGGGTAAAAAATGGTTCGCAACCAAACAGAGAATGGCCGAGCAGCGCGCTTTGCAGGCCATGGAAAAAATCGAAGGTAATTCAGGCAGGCAAAAACAGTTTGAGAAAACCACGGCCTGATTGTAATTAAATTGAAACTGATAAATCGCGGCGTTTTAGATTAAAGCGCCGCGATTTTTTTTATTGCTGGTTTTTTTTCTCAAATTTACCTGTATTGTCAACTAACACAGCGATGAGAAGGCTTATAACAAAAATGACTTTAATATGAATTATAAATCCTTTTTATTGATTATTTTATTTGTTCCACTCATTAATAGTTGTGGTAACAAAAATTTTGAAAAAAATCCGGTAGATAATCTGATCCGCGATATGAATGATGTGCCCATTTATTCCATTATTTTGAACGATATGGAAGAAGCAGGCACTTTTTTTAAAGAATACCGGCACCAGTATCGCATCATTAAGCAGGATACAAAAGATAGCGAACCCGCTGAAACCCTCACCGACTGGTATGCGGTAGGCGAAGATTTCTTTAATCAGAATATCAATAACATGGGGATGGAAGTCGCTGCCAAAACCGAAGATGGAAAAATAACCAAAACAGCCGCGCCGCCAGGGTATAACAATTATGTGGGAAACCCCAAATACGGGCAATGGCAGGGCAGTGGCGGGAATAGTTTCTGGGCTTTTTATGGTCAGTATGCATTTATGAGCAGCATGTTCAATTTGCTTACCTATCCGGCTCGCAGGTCCTATTACGACGATTACAGGGGCAGTTATTATGGCACGGGCAGGCCTTATTACGGACCCGCCGTCAATGGCAGACGTGCCTACGGTACCAATAGCACCTATACCACCCAAACCAAGCCCAATACCCGCTGGAGCCGCAGTACCAGCAGTCGGAGTTTCAGGTCAGGGTCTTCACAACCTACTTCCCGTTCAGGTTCCCGCTTTGGTAGTTCAAGTTCCCGTTCGCGAGGTGGTGGCTTTGGAAAATAAAACATTTGCTTCAGTTGTAAAACTATCCCCTAACGTCCCAAAATATTATACTGTATGATGACCCTGGATACCGCCCTTACCTCTCTTGTATACCTCGCCAGTTGTTTCATTTTGTTTCTCATAGGAAAGTTCATCTATCAGCTTTTCAACAGAAAAATTGATGTGAAAGCAGAGTTGGTGGAAAAGGATAATTTTGCCTTTGCGCTGGCACATGTAGGGTATTTTACTGGGTTGTTGCTGGCCATTGGCAGCGCCATTATTGGGCCTTCTAACGGATTGGTTTACGACTTGATCGATATATTTGTATATGGCGGTATTGCCATTGTGCTGCTGAACTTTTCAATTATTATTAACGATAAAATTATTCTCCGCAGGTTTAGCGTTTTCAAAGAAATTATCACCGATCAAAATGCCGGCACAGGAGCAATAGAAGGCGCCAACAGCATCGCTACCGGGCTTATTATTCTGGGCGCTGTATCCGGCGAAGGAGGAGATATCTTAACCGCGGTGGTATTCTGGGTGGTAGGACAGGTTTTACTTATTCTTACCGCGCTGGTATACGACATGATTACACCCTATAATGTGCACGATTACATCGAAAAAGATAACATTCCGGTCGGCTTGGGCTTTGCCGGTGCTATTATTTCCATTGCCAATCTGATCCGCTACGGACTGATGACCGATTTTGTAAGCTGGTCCGAATCATTCATCAATGTAGGAATTGATGTGGCGATTGGACTTCTGTTTCTTCCTCTTGTGCGGTGGCTCACCGATAAAATTCTGCTTCCCGGCCGAAACCTGACTGATGAACTGATTAACCAGGAAAAACCCAATATCGGTGCCGGCCTTATCGAAGCCTTTGCTTATGTGGGCGGATCCGTGTTGATTACCTTTTCTTTATAGTCCAGCTTATTTTATTATTTATAAAAGTAAATTGTGAATGGAAATGCATGGGAAGGATTTATTTTTATCCTTAAAAGGGGCTAGCATAGGCCCGTTTCCAGATGAAATATTGTCGGGCTTGCATTGGGAGGTATTTAAAAACCAGCACTGGGCCATAACCGGGGCCAATGGTTCCGGAAAAACGTTGTTGGCGGAAGCCATTGTCGGTAAACGACCTTTACTGAAAGGGAAATTAGAATATCATTTTTTTGATGAACCAGATCAGGCAGCATATTTTATACCCGACCATCATATTGGTTATGTATCCTATTCGGCCGCTTATGAGCTCGCCAGTTATGCGCATATGTTTTATCAGCAACGGTTTAATGCCGCTTATTCCGAAGATTTTCTCCTAACCCGGGATGTGCTGAAAAATGTGTTGGTAAAATCAGATAATACTATTGCTCAGGCAACCATTCATTCGCGCATAGAAACGGTGGCGGATTTGCTGGGCATACAAAAGGATTTGCTGAACCGTAAAATAATAAAGCTTTCTAATGGCGAAACCAAGAAATTATTACTGGCACGTGCCCTGGTTCGACAGCCAGCCTTGCTGGTGCTGGACGATCCTTTTATTGGATTGGATAAAACAGCCCGACAGAAACTCCAGGAAGTTATTAATAATATCATAAAAGCCGGAACGCATGTAATGATGGTAGCCTGGGAAAATGAAATTCCGGATGCTATCACACATGTGCTTGCGTTGGAAGCGGCTTCCCAACATAAATTTTATGAAAAGTCGTCTTTTGATGCCCGACCGCGGAAGAAGTTATTCAATCGGGTTAGCATAAAGAAAAAGCTGTTGAAAAAAGTGGAACAAAAAAATGAGGAATCATTTCAGCAAGCGGTAAAATTTGTAGATGTTACGGTCGAGTACGATAACATAAACGTACTGGACCATATTAACTGGACGGTCAACCGTGGAGAAAAATGGGCCCTTCAGGGTGGAAATGGTTCAGGTAAATCTACCTTGCTGAGTCTGATTTATGGCGATAATCCACAGGCTTATGCCAATGAAATTTATCTGTTCGACAAGCGGCGGGGTAGTGGGGAAAGCATCTGGCAAATAAAAAATAAAACAGGATTTGTTTCACCCGAAATGCACCTTTATTACCCGCGAAACCTCACCTGTTCGCAGGTAGTTCAGTCAGGCTTTACCGATACCATGGAACCCATAAGCAAACTACAGCCTCAGGAAAGTGAGCGCATGGAGGTTTTGTTTAAAATGATCGGTATTCAGTATCTGAAAAACTGTTTATTTTCCCGGATAGCGATGAGCGAACAACGGCTGGTATTACTGGCCAGGGCTTTGGTAAAAAATCCACCCATGCTGATTATGGACGAACCCTGCCAGGGTTTAGATGTGGCCCATATCCAACTAATTAAGCAATTGCTGGAAGAAGTTTGCGTCAGCAATGAAACCACTTTGCTGTATGTAACGCACTATGAAGCAGAAATACCGGATTGTGTCCACAGTTTTTTGCACTTAGAAAAAGGGAAAATTATAAACCCGGTCCTACAAAACAACGATGTTTTTAAAGGTTAAATTAATTGAGAAAGAAATAGAAATTGTTAAAATTCAGATCATTCGCCCTTAAGCTTGCTTTATTCGCCACCGGTCTTTCCGGCATTGTAGCCGAATACATATTATCGACCCTTGCCACCTATTTTTTAGGCGACTCTGTTTTTCAATGGACCATGATTGTATCTATTATGTTATTTGCCATGGGGCTGGGTAGCCGATTGAGCAAATATTTAAAAAGTAACCTGCTTCAGAAATTCATTATTATAGAATTTACCCTTTCCATTCTCACCTCTTTTTCATCGTTGCTGGCTTATACCGCGGCCGCTTATACGGTGTATACCGGGATGATTATTTACACTATGAGCATCCTTATCGGCATATTAATCGGGATGGAAATCCCACTGGTCATCCGGATTAACCGCGAGTTTGAAAACCTACGAATCAATGTCGCCTCTGTAATGGAAAAAGATTATTACGGAAGTTTGCTGGGCGGACTCTTCTTTGCCTTTGTCGGATTGCCATATCTTGGATTAACCTATACCCCTTTTGTTTTGGGCGCCATTAATTTTATCGTGGCTTTGGGCTTGTTTTTTTTGGTGCGATCTCATTTAAAAAAGAAACTCAGGCTAGGATTAACCGGTTTTGCCCTGGCAACGGCGATGCTACTGACAATAGGGGTAACTTTTGCCACACCGGTTATTTTGTATGGCGAGCAACAGCGGTATAAAGATAAGATTGTATACGAAAAACAAAGCCGTTATCAGCGTATTGTAATTACCCAGTGGCAAAATAACTTCTGGCTCTATATCAATGGCAATCAGCAACTTTCCTCACTGGATGAGGCTATGTATCACGAACCATTGGTACATCCGGCTATGAGTTTGTCAAAAAATCCGCAACACATTTTAGTACTGGGAGGGGGTGATGGGTGTGCGGTTCGGGAGATTTTAAAATATCCACAGGTAGCACACATCACTTTGGTGGATCTGGACCCGGCCATGACCGACCTGGGCCTGCACCATCCTATACTGGTGAATATGAATGAAGGTGCATTGCGCAATCCCAAAGTTTCTATTATTAATAAAGATGGATACAATTATTTAGAGCAAACTGAAGCGTATTACGATATGATCCTGGTAGATCTGCCCGATCCGAAAACGGTGGAATTAGGTCGTTTATATTCTTATGAGTTTTACAAATTGTGCAACCGCCATCTCCGGCCCAATGGCATACTAATCACCCAGGCAGGCAGCCCTTATTATGCTACCAGGGCATTTTTGTGTATTGATAAAACCATGCGAAAAGCCGGCTTCAATACCCAGCAGTTGCACAACCAGGTTTTAACTTTAGGCGAATGGGGCTGGATATTGGGCGCGAAAGGAACTGCGGGGCTGGATATAAAATCTACCCTCCAGAATATGCGATTTGAAAATGTGAAAACAGCATGGCTCAACCACGAGGCCATGTCGCTAATTACTTCTTTTGGGAAAAATATCTATGCCTTCACTGCCGATACGGTAGAAGTGAATACCATTCACAATCCGGTATTGTATCAATATTATTTAAAAGGCAATTGGGACTTGTACTGAACTTTACAATATCTGGCCATCAAATCCAGGTAGTTTCTTAACTGTTTAATTTTTTTCTCATCGTAATCAGGATAATCCTGCAGGTACATGGCAGTTACTTTTGCCCGTACGTTGGCTCGATAACACTTATAATAATTAAATAAAATTTTGGTTTCCTGCCGGTTGAAATTTTCTCTCGGCATCAGTTCGTTATATTTCTGATAAAACGCGTTGCTTAGCTCAAAGGCGCCAAAAGATTCCAGATCCATACAAAAGAACGCGATTTCGTCCAACAAATCTATGTGCCTGAACTCATCATTAAACTCAATACAATCGAAAATAACGGGGTCGTCGTACAGAAATATATTGCGGCTGTGTAAATCGCCGTGCCCGTCTATCACCATTCCTTTGGTATAGCGTTTTTTAATTTGATCTATGAGTTCTTCCAGCATCTGGTCTGAAAATTCAATCGCCTTTTCAACGATTTTACCGTAATCCTCACCCAGTGTATCAGTGATAAAGGGCTTTTGATTTTTTATTTCGTTGAAATCATTCTTTAAAACTTTAATATTGGGGCATTTGGGAATTACATAACAACGCTGGTGGAAGGCCGCGATTTTTCTCGCTAGTTGATATATATGATCCAGTGAGACCTGTTTTTTTGCCAGCAATACGTCCATTTCCAGGTGATTGTCCATGCGTTTCATTACCAGCGCGTAATCAATTATTTCTCCTGAATCGCCACCAATTTTCAAGTCGCCTTCATTTTTGAAAACCGGCAGCACCTCCAGATACATGTCTGTAGTAAGCCTTCGGTTTAGTTCCAATTCTTTTTCGCAGAAGTACTTTCTTTTAGAAAGGGATGAAAAATCTAAAAACCCTGCTTTCACCGGTTTTTTAATTTTAAATGCGTGGGCTTCGGTCAGCAACAGATAGGAAATATGAGTTTCTTTCAGCTTACCATGTTCAAAAGCCTGGGTCTGATTATTTACCTGAAAACTTCCCTTTTCAAGTAAGTTTCTGATATCTGAAGGTAACATATTACTGCTTAATAAAGTTAATGATTTGTTTTATAATTGTTGGTGTATTAGTGGTACCCGTATCAACCATTAAATGGGGTATGGCTACCGGATCAAAATCTTCTTTTAATTTTTGATACACAGAAAAATCGGCTTCAGAGTCTTCTCTTTTTTTTTGAACTCTTTTTTTGATCACCGCTTCATCGGCTGTGGTTTGGATAAAGAATACCGGCTGTTGGTATAATTGGGCGATAGCCATTATTTTGCGGCGATTTTCGGTAGTAGTAAAAGTAGCATCCAGAATAATATGTTTCCCTTTTTCAATCAACTCCCGGGTTTCCTGCAACATCTGTTCATAAATAATCTGCTTATCGCCTGCCGCGTAATTGCCACGTTTATTGAGTCGCGATCTGACCTGGTCGCTGTGGATACTTTTCGCGTCAATAAATTTTAAAAGTTCCTTAGCTAAAAATGTTTTTCCTGTACCTGGTAGTCCAAAAAATACAATAATCATAACTGTTTCTGCTTACACCTTTAAGGTTGTTGTGGTCTTTCAAATAATAAAAGCAGGGAATATACCCTGCCTTTATGATAAATTAAACAGAAGAATTATAGGTAATGTTTTAGGTATGCCAGGTGGTTGACTTAAGGTTTTTAATAGCTTGTAACATTTCTCTTCGCGTAAGCAGCCCTACCAAACGGCCAATTCTGTCGGTAACAGGAAAATGGCGGTAGGTATTTTTTAAAAATAAATTAGCCGCGTCTGCTACATCAGCTTCATCGGATAGGGTCTTCACATTTTTGGTCATGTAGTCATCTACCTTGCGGGAAATGAGCGGTTGATTATGATAGGCATTATCAAAAATTAATTTCAGGCAATCTCTTTCTGATATTAACCCAATTAATTCATTTTTCTCGTTAAGCACAGGGCCGCCAGAAATTTTATGTTCTAGTAAAATATCTATAACATCCTGGATAGATTGATCTGGGTAAAAAGCTATGTAATCTCTGGCCATGTACTTAGACACGGGTTCATACCGTGCGGTTACCGAGCTCTTGTTGCCTGCCTGATCAGGTTTAGTGAAATTAGGAGTGAAGTTCATGGTCTAAAATGTTAAGGTGGAACTATTCAAAGATTTACTGAAAAAATACAATTGCAAATTTTTATAAGTAGGGAATTCTAAATTAATATAGGAATAAATTACGATACTTGCAAATTGTATTTTGTTTTCGGCTAGTTTTTTATAATTTTTTATATTTTAGGATACTAATAAAAAAAGCATCCTAAGATACGCTTAGGATGCTTTAAATCTAACTTTAATACGATACAGGAGTGCTAAGGTTTGGTTGTTAAAACCTTAGTTCGTTTATTTCCCAATTTCGTTATTGGCTACCAAATTTACATTCAGGTGAAATTCGTCGTAAATCACTTTATCGCCCAGGTTATCGAAAAAGCTGGTAGAGCCATAACGGACATCATATTTTGACCGGTCTACCACAATTTCAGCATTGGCGGTAGCCTGGTTTTCGTTTACGATAACGGTGGCAGGAAACTCAATTTCTTCGGTGGTTGATTTAATGGTTAAGTCACCGGTGATGTTGTATTTATTTCCGCCAACTTTTTCTACCTTGGTAATAACAAATTTTGAAGTGGGAAATTTTTCTGTACCAAAAAAGTCGTCAGATTTCAGGTGGTTTACCAGTTTGGTATTGTATTCTCCTTCCAGATCTTTGTTGGTAATAGAAGTCATGTCTATTTCAAAATTACCACCTTTTAATTCGCCATTGGCGAATTCCAATGCGCCATTTTCAATTTGGATTTGTCCATTATGTTTGCCGGTAACTTTTTCGCCTTTCCAGTCTACCTCGCTCTTTTGGGGATCCACTTTATAGGTTCCATCCAGTTTAACCGGAAATACAAATGCGGATAAGGTAACAATAGATAATATAACACCTACAATAAAGGTCGCATTTCTGTTCATAATTTAATGATTTTAAATAAGCAATAAACATTTGATGAATAATAAATGTATATACAATAATTGTACATACTTTGTTTCAAAAACTTTTAATTTTTTTTTAGAACAGGAAAAATAATGAGAGAATGTTGTTGGAATGCGATCAGGCTAATAATTTTATGGACGAAAATTAGAGCTGCCGTTTATGTTTCCAGCGTTTATGCGACCAAAGCCAGTTTGCCGGATATTCAGTAATTAATCTTTCCAGGGCTTTCGCGTATTTTTCAGTAATCTCATAACTGTCTGGGTGATAGGGTGGTTCCTTAAGCAATTCGAAACTTAACGTGTAAAAGCCTCTTTTTACCCTGCGCATGGCAGCAAACAGCACAGGGTAGTTCAACAATTGCGCGATTTTTTCTGTTCCGACAAAGAAATTGGTGTCTCTTCCCAAAAAAGGAAACCAGGCCTGCTTTTGCGATTGATTGGGCGTTTGGTCCGCGATTATGCCTATTACTTTTGGGTCTTTAATTCCTACAATTTCGCGGAAAGCCGTTTTTTCCGGAATGGGTCTTCCGCCAAACCTTGAGCGGATATTCAGCATCAGCGAATCGAAAAAAGGTTGCGCGAGTGGTCGATAAACCCCATAAACCGACCTGGAGAGATGCGTGGCGGTAGCTGTAATGGTCCATTCCCAATTTCCATAATGAGAGGTAAGCACCAGCACCGATTGACCTTTTTTCAGGTAATCTATCAGAAGCTCTTCATTTCTTAATTGTACCCGTTTCGCGAAATCATTCTGACTGATGGTTTTTCCCTTGATAACTTCTACTGCCACATCAGTTAAATTTCTGTAAGCTTTTTTAGCGATATTTTTAATCTCTGCCGATGGCTTTTCAGGAAAACATTGGGTGAGGTTATCAAATACAACTTTTTTTCTGTATCCAATTACATAATAAAGAATAAAACAGCCCAGGTTACTAATCTGGTATAATATGAAAAGGGGTAACCGGGAAAGAAAATTTATAAAAAACAAAGCATTTAGAATTTATGGTAAACCAGCAAAATTACCTGCCTTTTGCTGAAAGAAACTATAAAATTAATTTATTATAAAATTTATAGCAGCCCAGGACAAGGAATTAAAATCCTGCGAAAATCTATGAATGATTATAGATTTTTTATGTAATATTAAACTGTAATTACCTTAATTTTTAGAACATTCATTATTTTTTAATTCAGTTTTTGTAAGCGAATCTTAAAAAATTTTTATTGATCAGTCTTAATTATTCCCAATTGCTAAAGCCATAACCCTTTTACGCGTTATTGAGATTAAAAAAATATAATTACCTAATATTTTGTAATAAACAGAATACATTGAACATTATTACAAGTTGATTATTAGTAAATGAAAAATTTATTTAAAAAAAATCATATAAATGCTTTATATATTCTATAAGGTTATTTATTTTTGGAGTGGAGAAAAACTTACACATGTAATATTATTAAAGTTTTTTTCGGGAAAAAGGCTATAAATTTATTTTCAAATTACAAGCAATAACCTGTAAATCAGTCTAAATAGAAAGTCTCAACTATATCTAAAATGATAAAAATCTACCTCTTATTTTCAAAGCAAATAGATTTCGCCCGTATCGGTGTCTTTTTGCTTCTTCTCCTTTTTATGCTCTGTTCCTGGTATTACGCATCAGCCCAAGCCGATTGCCAATTTCAGGAGGCAGGTGGCTTGGCGGTTATTGAGACCGAAGCTGTTAATGTTCCCAGCAACTGGAGTGCTACGAAAAACAGCAACCTCACTTTTATTGAATGGGATGATAAGGAATACTTTAATACCCCGGGCAATGGCACCATTACCTATAACCTGAATGTAACAAAGCCAGGTTTATACAAATTCGTATGGCGTAATAAAGTCAATTCAGGTACGGCTACCAACGAACATAATGATACCTGGCTGAGAATTCCGAATAATGAGAATATTGTCTTTTTTGGCCATAAAGGCAGTGAGGCAAATATTGAAGCCGACCTAAAAGCTAAAAATGAATTTATTGTATTTCCGAAAGATACCAATTTAGGAAACCCGGTGGCTGGGCCCAGCAGCGATGGCTGGTTCAAAATCTACAATGGTGCGCTAACCTGGAACTGGGATACAGAAACCAATGAGGAAGATCCCTATGATGTATACGTGATAGTAAATGCCCCAGGTGTAGTTTCTATTGAGGTGTCTGGCCGGGCCTCATTCCATGCCATTGATAAAATGGTGCTTTATCATTTAGAAACCTACGGAAGAAATGGGTTGTCCGACGAACAGCTCCATGGCTTTAAGGCTTCTTCTAATAATTGCACGGGTATTTCTTTTACCAACAGTAATTCAGACGGTAAATGCGATTTTGAAGCCAATAATGGGATTATCTTAATTGAAACAGAATCTAATATTATTCCTACGGGTTGGGGTATTGTCAAAAGCAATGGCAAAACTTTTATCGAGTGGGATAATCCTTCTCAATTCGACAAGCCCGGACCTGATGCTTTTAGCTACTCTGTCAATGTGAAAGAAGCGGGGATTTATCGTATTCAAATTAATAGCCGGATTAACGAAGGTACCAATAACTCAGAACACAACGATACCTGGTTGAAAATGGCCAATAATGAGAATATTGTGTTTTTTGGGTATAAGGGCAGTGGTACCGCAGCGCAAATAGAAACTGAACTTGCCAAAAAAAGCACTAAAATTGTTTTTCCCGCAGGTACTGGCCTTGGAAACACAGTAGCTGGCCCCAGCGTCGATGGTTGGTTTAAGTATTTTTCTAAAGGCATAAACTGGAATTGGGGTACCTTTACCAACGAAGAAAACCCGTATGATGTATATGTAAAATTTAACAGCCCCGGATTGTATGAAGTTCAGTTGGGTGGCCGGGCCCAGTACCATGCGCTTGATAAGATTGTACTCTACAATATAGAAACAAACGGTAATTCGCTGGATGATGCCACCTTAAATAGTTTTGTGGAATCTGGCTGCTCTTCGAGGTTAGCATATACCAATGATTCAAAAGGTGATTCCCTTGCCTTGTTGTTGTTACACAAGCGTACCGGGGGAACAGGCTGGACCAATCCATGGGTATTGAGTCAGCCTATGAGCCAGTGGTCGGGCGTAGTACTGGATGCCACAAGAAGGGTAATTGAATTAACTTTACAAAACAGGGGATTAACGGGTCAGCTACCCCGTGAAATTGGTTACCTGTCCAAACTAACCAAATTAAACATTAGTGGAAATAGCGGTTTGGGTGGAAGAGTTCCCGATGAAGTAGGGGATATAGCAGGATTGGTAACGCTAATTATGTCTGACAATGGCATGGGAGGAAGCTTTCCTGAATCGATTAGTAAATTAACAAAATTAGTAACCCTTAATATAGCGAATAATTCTATTTCAGGGGCCTTACCTACAGGGCTTGATAAGTTGTTGAGCCTGAAAGTAATCCGGTTAGAGAATAACAGTTTATCCGGACCTCTGCCCGAAGGCATTGGGAATTTGAAAGGCCTTACCGAATTGTCGTTGGCGAACAATGGATTTACGGGTCCCATACCGGCTTCAATTGGTGGGCCATTGGGTTTGAAACTGCTTAATTTAACGGGAAATCAATTAACTGGTGGTATTCCGGGAGGTGTAAATGCCTTAACTGTTCTCGAAACGTTATCGATGGGTAATAACCTGCTGACGGGTGCTATTCCGGTCGGAATCGGTGGTCTAACCCTTCTGAAAACCCTGAACCTGGATAATAACCAGTTAACGGGTGAAATTCCTCCCAGTTTTGATAATTTAAAGGCATTAACATCGCTTAACCTTTCTATGAACCAACTCACTGGCATAATCTCCCCCGGATTGGGCAGCATTGCCGGATTGAAAACCGTAAACCTGCATGGAAATTTATTAACCGGTGCCGTACCCGCCAATTTGGTAAACCTGCCCGGATTAACTGAACTCACCCTGGCTAATAACGATTTGTCGGCCTTACCTGCCGCGACTTCCACCACGCTTACCAATATTACGGTAGAAGGAAATAAACTTTCGTTTGATGATATTATTCCCAATAAGGCAAAACTTACCAGTTACGCCCCCCAGGACAGTGTAGGTGAAAAAAGAAGCGTGAGTTTAATAAAAGGAGACCAGTTGGTTATCGATTTAGGTATAGATCAAAGCATACAAACCAGCTTGTACGAATGGCATAAAGATTCGGTATTGTTTAAACTTACACTCACCAGTAAATTGGTGCTAGACAATGTAACCGATGCTGATTTGGGAGTTTATACCTGTAAAATCACCAATTCATCGGCGCCTGACCTTATTTTATATAGCAATCCGGTAAATGTGATTATTAATTCACCCCCCACCTTTACCAGTACACCGGTTACAAGTGTTTCGTCAGGTATAGCTTATACCTATAATATTACCACGACTGATCCGAATAGCGACGATTCCCTGTCTATCGGAAGTACAGTACTACCAGCCTGGCTAACACTTACTGATAATGGAGATGGAACCGCTGTGCTTACCGGGACACCAGCCGTAGGCGATTGCAGTGACGATTCAGTCGCGCTGGTAGTAAAAGACCGCGGCCTGCTGACGGCTGTACAATCGTTCAAGATCGCTATCGCCGTAGCTTTTTCTGTAACGGTAGATACTTCAAAAGCGGCCATATGCCGGAATGAGCCTGTTACCTTTACCGCTAATCTGGTAAATCCGGGCCCCAATCCTACGTATCAATGGCTGATTGATGACAAGCCTTTGGCAGGGGCTACCGCCAATAACATCACTACCAGTGCATTGGTAGACAACCAAACCGTAAAAGTACAGGTAAAGGTGGATTCCACAGCCTGTCTGGTAAATACAACGGCAGTTTCCCAACCAATTGTGATTAAGGTTACGGATTTTACCACCATGTCGGTACTATTGAGCATTCCCGATCCTAACTTATGCTCCAGCGATACGGCCATATTTTCAAGTACATTGATCAATCCTGGTCCAAACCCGGTATACCAATGGCTGATCAACGATGCTCCGGTGGCGGGCGCTACCCAGGCCTCATTAATTACCAGCCAGGTAAATAATGGGGATGTGGTTAAAGTAAAAGTAACTTCCGACAATCCGGGGTGTTTGCTGAATACCGAAGCCACTTCAGAACCTGTTACTTTAACCATTACTGAATCTAAAATACTGGATATAAGCCTGACTGCTGATAAAACCGAACTGGAAGCAGGAGAAGCAGTGACCTTTACCGCTGCAACTACTTACACGTCAAGCGCGACGCAATACCAGTGGTTTGTTAATAATGAACAGGTTGCTGACCAAACCGGCACAACTTTTACCAGCAGCACTTTAGCGAGTAATGATAAAGTAAAAGTTAAAATTTTAGCGGAACCTGTAGCTTGCCTCTCCGCGACAGAAGTAACTTCCCAGGAAATAACTATTATGGTAAATGCTGATATCACGCTGACAAACCTACAGAAAGCCACTGAGGAAGAAACAGAATTAGGTTTTACAGTGGCGGAATTTACCGCGGCTTACACCAGTTCGCTGGGCGATTTGAGTAAGGTTAAAATAACAGTGCTCCCGACAAATGGTACGCTTACCTTAGAAGGAACGGCTGTTCAGAAAGACCAGGAAATCGGGCTAGATAAGATTGCCGGTTTAAAGTATAAACCAGCAACCAATTTCTCAGGTACAGAAACCATTAAGTGGAATGGTTCAGAGGGAACCCAGTATGGACCGACTGATGGTAGCATAATTATCCAGATTTCAGCGGTAAATGATCCGCCTGTATTCACCCTGAGTGGCAACATCAAAGTGGCTTTGGGATTTACTACCACTGAAACCGTTACGGTAACACCAGGTGCCATTCCTGCGGATGAAGTGGGCCAAACTGTAACCTACAGTGTACAACCCGCTACACTTCCCTTCGCCAACATGTCCATTGATCCGAACACCGGTACTGTTTCTATCACAGCCTTCGACTTAAGATTTGGTATACAGGAAGTGGAAATTATCGCAAACGACGGGCAGGCTGAAAATAATACCTATGCGCAATCATTTGGGGTAGAAGTAACCAATCCTAATAATTCAGCTCCTTATGATATTACCCTGGCATCGGCCATTATTCCTGAGAGTGTACCTGTTGATAGTGTAGCCACCCTCATTATTGTAGGCGATTTTAATGTAGATGATGTGCATACCATTACCCTGGATAACAGTATTGACGCGCCTGATAATGGTTATTTTAAGATTGATGGTATCGGTTTAAAAGTTGCCCAGGCTCTGGATTTTGAATCGAAGAATAAACTGACCATAGCCCTGAAAGCTGCTGATCCTTCGGGCAGCTCACTCACCAAGCAGTTTGTGATCACCATAGGAGACGCAAACGATTTGCCCACGAACCTGACTTTGAGCGACTCAACGGTGAGGGAAGGCGCAGGTGTAGGAACTATTGTCGGTACCTTCATCACTGCCGATGAGGACCGGGCCGACCGACATACTTATACTTTACTGCCTGAATCTGAAGATATCGATTATTTTACGTTGGCCAAGGACAAACTCGTGATTAAAAATGAAATTAATTATCAGGAAAAAAGAGCATTTACGATAACCGTACGAAGTGAAGATGGACGGGGCGGAAAGATTGATCGTACTTTAAACCTGATTGTTCAAACTACCAACGAAGCGTTCGCTAAAATTAAAACGGGAATTACTCCCCATGTAGATGGATTAAACGATACCTGGAAAATTGAGGATATCGAGGATTATCCGAATGCGAAAGTTGAGATTTTTGATAGCTGGGGGAAAAGAGTGTTTTACTCAGAAGGGTATCAAAGAGAGTGGGATGGTACCCGTGATAATGAGGAATTACCAACAGGCACCTATTATTATGTTATCGACCTGAATAATGGTGGTACACCCATAAAAGGAACTGTAACCTTATTGCGCTAGCTACCTGTAACCATTAAAGAATATGTACACATTGACCAAAACCTATTACTAATTGCCGATTATATGAAAAAGAATTTACCCTTAATAATTGTATTCTGTTTAATTAATTCGTGGTGTTTTGCACAGGATTATTTTCAGCTGAGTCAGTTTACGCAGAGTGCGCATGGCATTAACCCTGGCTTTTCGGGTGTGGAAGATTACGTTGATTTAACAACGGGTTACAGAAGACAATGGGCCAATATCAACGGAACGCCTACCACTTATTACCTGGGTGTAAGCCTTTCTAATCTGAATTTTCAGCGAGGAGAAGAAAGCGGAAAATCATTCAGGGTGAGTGAACCTGAAACTATTGAAGGACAGATTACCGAAGAACCGTTGCGAATGAAGCATGGGTTTGGTTTGTACATTTTAAATAATCGTCAGGGACCTTTTACCCGCAATGCCGGTTATGTTTCCTATGCTTTCCATTACCTGCTGGCAAATGGCTGGGCAGTTTCTGCTGGCGCGGCCGGAAGCTTTATCAACCAACGGTTCGATGACCTGAATGCTACGGTATATAATCCTGATTTGGATGAAATTTACCAAGCATATGCATTGGGGAGGCGTACCGGAAATTATATGGGCCTGAATGCCGGTATTACCTTATCGAACAACAGGTTTTATGTGGGTTATTCTGCCCACAATGCCGCAAGTGTTGCCTTCACAGAAGAAGAATCTGATCCAAACCAGATCTCTGACCTGTATCATTTCCTGATGGCCGGTGTGAATTATGAGCTTAATTCAGAATTTTCTTTACATCCCAGCGTTTTATTAAAATATTCTCAGGGATTTTCGTTGCTCTACGATGTTAACTGCAAAATTCAGTACCGGCAACTGGGTTGGGCGGGCCTTACTTATCGCAGTAATAACGACATCGCGGGCATGCTCGGATTTATCATCAACCGGCAGATTAATCTGGGATATTCCTACGATTTGTCAACTTCAGGCATTGGTAGGGACAATTCCGGAACACATGAACTGGTTTTAAGCCTGATGTTGGGTAACAAAAATGATGTGTTGCCGGTAATTTACTAAGTTTTTGTGTAACCGGAAATGTGATGTCTGGAATTAAAAGTTTGTTGATAATTAATGCCTGGTACCTGTATTTTTCTTGCGCTGCTTTTGGCCAATCAGAAACATTTGTAATTCCTGAAAAGCTCTCATCATCTGTAAACACAAGCGTGGAAGAGACCCTTCCAATATTATCACCCAGTGGCGATACGCTGTATTTTACCCGTTTTAATCTGGATCAGAAAAGCAAAGAACCGGTAAAAGGCCATGATATCTGGTATACAGTAAAAACAAGCAATGGTTGGACAGAAGCAAAAAATGATCTTTTAAATCTGGAAGCATTTAACAGTGTGGTGGGCATCAGTGCTGATGGTCAAACTTTGTTTTTGTTGAAATACGAAGGGAAAGCCTATTCCTCTTTGGCCGGTATTGCCTATTCCGAAAAAATAGATGGTAAGTGGCAGGCTCCACAACCGTGGGATGCGCATGAAATATTTACGGCCAACTCTTTTTTTGGCTTCTTTCTCAATCAGCAAGAAAATGTACTGATTATTTCCATGAAGGGAATAAATGCCCTGGGAAAGGAAGATTTGTATGTATCGTTTAAAAATCCCGATCGAACCTGGTCGGCTCCCCGGCACATGGGACCCATGATTAACAGCCGCGGCTTTGAAATTTCCCCGTTTTTGTGTGCTGATAACCGAACGCTTTATTTTTCCAGCAATGGGCATGGAGGGTTAGGCGATGCCGATATATTTGTTACTTACCGGCTGGATGACCACTGGAACAACTGGTCGGAACCCAAAAACCTGGGAAAACCGGTAAATTCCGCTGGCTTCGATGGGTACTTTACCCGCTATAACAATCATGACATTTTTTTTGTAAGTAATCGTGGTGCCGCTTTAACAGACATTTATCATACTGCTATCGCCGATGAAAGTAGCGAACAGCACATGCTGGCAACCAATGATTTGACCGGAAAACAAAATAATGATGGCAGAAGCGAAGATGGGGTTGAAATAAATAGCAGCATAAGTGGTAATAAGCAAAACGATGCAAATAGACTAAATGATCATCGTAATGCCGAAGGAAATCAGGGTACCAGCAATAACAGAAACAAGGTGGCAGGAAATGATGACAATATTGCAAACAATGGCAATAACACCACGGAAAATAGAAAGAAAAATACAAATGGTGAGTATGGAAGTTCGCTTGGAAATGGTACCAATGACCTGGATGGAAACAGCCGGAATAACGAAGATAAGATAGCCAATGGATTCAACGCAACCGATGATATAACCGCCAACATGATAACCGGAGCCGTAATTTATTTTGGTTTTGACGTTTCTACGCTTACCCAGGCGGCCCAGAGCGATCTTCTAAAGGTGGTTGAAACCTTAAAAGATGAAAAAAAATACAGCATCGCATTGGTAGGATATACCGATCAATCGGGTAGCCAGCGATATAATCTGAAGCTTTCTAAAAAAAGAGCAAAAGCAGCCAGAGATTTCCTGGTCGCCAATGGGCTGGATAAAGCTATGATTACAGATGAAGGAAAGGGTATTTACCTGGAATCACCAGCTGATTTGGGTGAAGAAAGCAGAAGATTGCAACGCAGGGTGGACATAAAATATGAGATCATAGATGAAAATTAAGTCATCATAATTGCTACCGCCTTGCTGATGTTTTCCTTGGGCCTAAATTGCCGTTTGTTTTGTTGCCCTTTTTCACCACCGCTATGCCGCACAAGAGAATTCTGCCTGTCGGGAACAATGGAAGTTTTTTATTCAAAGGCATAAAAAAGCCGGAACTATATTTAATTCCGGCAGATTAGTTCATCAGGTTTTCATAATTAATATTTGGCCATGGAAGGTTCAATTTCACCAGCCCAGGCTAAAATACCACCTTTCAGGTTATACAGGTTTTTAAATCCATATTTTTTTTCCAGCAAATGAATGGCTTTTGCACTTCGTACGCCACTGCGGCAGTGCACTACCACCTGCTTGTCAGAAGCAATTTTGTTCACATCGTCTTCTATCAGATTGAGGGGCACTAAATTGCCCCCAATATTGGCGATTTCATATTCATAAGGTTCTCGCACGTCTATCAACTGAAAATCCGCATCAGTATCAATCAGATCACGTAATTCCTGTACTGATATTTCCTTTACGTCAGACTTTTCCTTTTCCGATGTATCAATGCCACAAAACTGGTCATAATCGATAAGCTCAGTCTGGGTTGGATTTTTACCATTCAGCGGGTTTTCAGGGTCTCTTGAAATTTTTAAGGTTCTGGTTTCAAAGTTAAGCGCATCGAACAGAAATAATCTTCCCGACAAGGGCTCACCAACTCCTGTAATTACTTTAATAACTTCATTGGCCTGCAAACTGCCTAAAATTCCGGGCAATACCCCGAGTACACCGCCTTCCGCACAACTGGGTACCAATCCGGGAGGGGGAGGAGAGGGAAATAAATCTCGGTAATTAGGCCCTACTTTTCCAGAAGCATCGGTATAATTAAATACTGCCGCCTGTCCTTCAAACCGAAAAATAGAGGCATAAACATTCACTTTATTCAAAAGTACACAGGCATCATTTACCAGATATCGGGTGGGGAAGTTATCAGTGCCATCGGCAACCACATCATAATCTTTGATAATTTCAAGCGCATTGGATGAAGTAAGCTGTACATTATAGGTTTTAATATTTACATGTGGATTCTGTAAACGAAGGCGCTCGGCAGCCGCTTCTACTTTTGGGCGACCTACGTCGTTCACCGTAAACAGGATCTGCCTTTGCAAATTGCTGTCGTCTACCACATCAAAGTCCACAATGCCAATATTTCCAACGCCTGCTGCTACCAGGTATGAAAGCACAGGTGCCCCCAACCCACCGGTGCCTACCACCAGTACTTTGGCTGCCTTCAGTTTCCGCTGGCCTTCAATATTAAACTCCGGAATTATCAGGTGCCGGCTGTATCTTTCCAGCTCTTCTTTTGAAAATTTAATCTCGCTCATTTTCTTATTTTTATAGGTCTATCACGGTGCCACCTGCAATAGCAGGAATGATACTGATTACTGAATCGGGCTGCACTTTGGTGTTTTCCTGATTCAGTGATTTTATATCCTCATCGCCTACATACACCCGCACAAAGGCGCGCAACTTCTGATTATCGTCAAACAAATGTTCTTTCAGGTCCGGGTACTTTTCAGTTAACTGCTGAATGGCACCGATAACTGTATTACTATTGGTTTCAATATTTGCCTGATTATCAGTAAACTTCCGCAATGGGGTAGGAATAATTAATTTAGCCATTATTTGTGTCGGTTAATTGTCAAAGTTTAAACTGTTCTGTATGGGTTCTTCTTCAAAAATTTTTTTATCATTGAGTTGCCAGGAAGTCAGGTCTTTTACTTTTCCCTGCCGCACTGACAATATTATATAAGAAAAGAAAGGCACTGCCTGCTTCAAATCATGCGCTGAGGGGCGTGCCGGATGATCCGGATGGGAATGATACACCCCTAACAGGGTTTTCCCCTCTTTACTGGCAAATAACTCAGCCTGTAAATAATCTTTAGGAGATATTTCAAACCTCCTGCGCTGATCTCCTTCTTTGCTGTTATCTACTATTCTGGCAACTTCAATTTCCCTTACTTCCTGTTCAGTGCCGTAAAAAAAACCACAACATTCGTACGGATAGGTACTTTCCGCATGTTTGATCATATTTTCCAGGGCAGCGTCTGAAATTCTTAAATTCATTGTTGATGCTTTCAGTTAAAAACAGATTTTACCACCTCACTGTACTTATCGGCAGCATCAGGAAAAACAGTTACTACCACACCTTTGTCGAGCTGATTGGCCACCTGAATAGCACCGGCCAGGTTTGCCGCTGACGATGGGCTTAGCAGAAGCCCTTCTTCCTGTGCCGCTCTTTTCATCCATTCGTATGCTTCCAGGGTATCGATTCCTAAATTTTGGTCAGCAATGCTGGCATCATAAATATCCGGCACATGGGCCGTGGCCAGGTGTTTCCATCCCTCCAACCCATGAAAAGCTGTATTAGGTTGCAAGGAAATACAATGAATTTCAGGATTAATTTCTTTCAGCCGCCGGCTGGTACCCACGAAAGTTCCGGTAGTACCTAACCCGGCTACAAAATGGGTGATTCTTCCATTAGTCTGCTGAAAAATTTCTTCGCTGGTACTGTGGTAATGCGCTTTCCAGTTATTAGGATTTGAATACTGATCGGCATAATAATACTGGTCCGGATTTTCCAGACTTAAATTTTTTGCTGTTTCCTGCGCTTCATTCATTTCACCAATAGCCGGCGTAAATATAATATGCGCACCATACGATTTTAGAATGAGTTTTCTTTCATGTGTAGCATTATCAGGGATGCAGATGGTTACCGGAATACCAGTTGCTGCCCCAATGGCGGCATAGGCAATGGCGGTGTTGCCACTGGAAGCGTCCAGGATATGCCGTTCCGGAGTCAAAAAGCCTTGCTCCACAGCCTCACGCATAATATTATAAGCCGGTCGTGCTTTTACACTACCTCCCAGCTGCATCCATTCCAGTTTGGCATATACCTGCACACCCGGTTTTGTAAATATCCGGTTGATTGGAAAAAGGGGCGTATGCCCTATAAATTTTTTAATATTTTTTAACTGACCCAGCAGCTTTTCGTCTGTTTTTTCTTGAATCATGGTGTAATTGAATTGGATGCCTGAAAAAAAAGCCCTTCTTGCTTTGCGGCAAGAAGGGCTTTTGTTGGGTTTGATTTATTTATAACGCAATATCATGCCTTTGCCGCGAAATTGAATTTTTACAACAACACACACAACGACAAAATACCACGAATAATGAAATCATAAATAATTTACTGTTTTACTATTGATTTGTAAAGGTAAACGATTTTAATTATAAAACTGTTTCTTTTTTTATTCCATATCTGCTCAAAACCTTATCCGCTACGGTTTCTCCTATAGATAGTGAGGAAGTTGCTCCAGGGGAAGGCGCGTTACACACATGAACAGCGTTGGTGTCTTCAATAATCAGAAAATCGTCTATTAAATTCCCATTACGGTCACAGGCCTGGGCCCGTACGCCCGCGCCACCCGCGATTAAATCATCTTTTTGAATCTCAGGAATTAATTTTTGTAGCGCTTTTGTAAATGCTGATTTCGAAAATGACCGGTACATTTCCCCAAATCCGGTTCTCCAGTATTTATAAGCAACTTTATGGAAACCTGGCCAGGCCAGTGATTCTGCCAGTTCACTTACATTGATATCTGCTTTATGGTATCCTTCGCGCCGGAAGGCAAGCACGGCATTGGGTCCTGCCTCAACGCCGCCATGAATCATGCGGGTAAAATGTACACCCAGGAACGGGAAGTTAGGATCGGGAACCGGATAAATCAGGTTTTTTACCAGATACTGCTTTTCAGACTTAATTTCAAAATATTCGCCCCTGAATGGAATGATCTTCACGCCTAATTTTTCATGGCTGATGCGGGCTATCTTATCCGAATATAATCCTGCACAGTTTACTATCAGCTTTGCCTCGTAGGAAGTCCGGGAAGTGACCACCGTACAAATTTCGTTTTGATATTGTATGTCGGTAACTTTATTCCCTAAGGCAATTTCGCCACCAACTTCCTGAAAATCCCGGGCATATTGCCGACAAACCTGCAAGTAATCAATAATTCCGGTCTGGGGCACCCATATACCCGCTATGCCATTGACGTGTGGTTCATATTCGGGGAGGTCTTCCGCGCTCAACTTTTTAAGATTTTCCAGCCCGTTTTGTATACCCCGCTCCATAATTCTGTCCAGCGCGGGAATCTCTTCCGGTGTGGTGGCTACAATAATTTTCCCGCAAAGCTCATAAGGGATTTCCTTTTTATCGCAGTACGCCAATAGCTGATGATATCCTTTTTTGCAGTTAATCGCCTTCAGACTACCTGGTTTGTAATAAATTCCTGAATGGATTACTCCACTGTTATGGCCCGTTTGATGCTGACCCAGTGCGTCTTCTTTTTCCAGCAGGGTGACGCGTAATTTGGGTTGCTTCTGTTTAATTTTCAGCGCGGTGGCTAATCCTACGATGCCTCCGCCGATAACGACAATATCTTGCTTCAATTTACTTTTCTTCTGTTGATTATAAAAGCACTGTTATGCAGGGTGCACAAAGATAAACTTCATTTTCCTTATTTTTATTATACTTTCCGGTAAAACGCCATTTAAGTCCTTTTTTTAAAACCAGATATGCTTCACCTGAGCGTACTTCCTTCTACGCTTCCGCTAATTTATTGAGTTGATCGGTCTTGTATAATTGGGAGTTTTTATTTTTTTATCTAATTTTAATAACAAATAAAAATTTGGGTATGATTAAAGTTTCTGTATCTACATGTACCGCTTAATGATTCCGCGATTTTAAAGGTAAAGTTGTATAAAAGTTTTAAATTGTGATAAAATATTATTTATTTGCGCTACCCTAATCACATGTCGTATTTTGCGAGAAACTTATCAGCCTTTCTTGAACAACTATTTTAATAAAGTAAATTTGACCGGTTCTTATCAATAAAAATTATGCGCCAGTATTCCCTAAAGGCAGGTTTTAGATCCCTGACTTTTATAGCATTAAGTTGCTTGTTAGGTTTTTCAGGATTCTATCTGCTAAACCATAATAGTTACCCTAATTTCTTTAATACCCAATTTGGGCTTTTCTCTGCCAGGGAAAATCTGGGTACCGCGCAAACCATTAATTTCCCCGCCATCAACGATCGGATTTTTGGCAATAATACGGTTAACCTGAATGCAAGTGCCAGCTCCGGTTTACCAGTAAATTACCAAGTGAAATCGGGTTCTGCTACGTTATCCGGATCAAAACTTACTATTACTGGTGTTGGTATTATTACCGTAGAAGCTACGCAGGCTGGGAATGTCCAATACAATCCTGCTACGCCGGTACAACAGGCTTTCTTGGTAGATTTTCAGAACCAGAGTGAAATTAATCCGGATATTTCATGCTTAAAAGATGTGGATTTAACTTTTGTGGTTATTGGCTCCTCATCTGCCGCGGGATACAAGGTGGAACCCCTTGACAGTGCCTGGGCCTTTAGGTTTGAAACTTATCTGAAGGCAATTAATCCTAATAACCAGGTATTTAATTATGGCAAAAATGGGTATTCTTCTTACAATTTGATGCCTACCAGCTACACCTCGCCCACAGACCGCGATAATCCTGATCCTACCAGAAACATCACCAAGGCTTTGTCCCACAACCCGGATGGTATTATTGTGAATTGCCCTTCTAATGATGTGAAGAAAGGGTATATGGTGGAAGAACTGGTTGAAAATTTCAAGGCAATATATAACATAGCCGTCGCGAATAATATTCCGATCTGGATTACCACCACCCAGCCCAGAAGTTTTGCCGGAGAATCAAATGCCGATGAGCAAATCAAAGTGAACCGGCAGATTGAAGGTAAAAACGCCATATTAGATGTTTTTGGTGCGTATGCGCTGGATTTCTGGTCGGTAATTGACAATGGACAGGGGAGAATTCTACCCCAATATGCCAACATAGATAGTTTACACGTCAATAAAGATGGGCATGCTTTGTTTTTTCAGCAGGTTATTAATAAAAATGTATTGGGTAGGGTAGTAGGACTGCAGTATCCTGGTACCGACTTTTCTTTTTCTGTTGACCTGGGTGAAGATGTTTCCGCGGTACAGGGCAACCCTGTTACATTGGATGCTGGTCCGGGTTATAGTTCCTATCTCTGGTCAGATGGATCAACTTCCCGTACCCTTACCGTAGGGCAGACTGGCAATTATTGGGTAAAGGTTGGTAATAATGCCGGATGCGAGGCTTCCGATACAGTTTCAGTAACTTTTCAGGCAGGTAGTAGCCTGCAATTGAATATTTCACCGGCATCGGCTACCATGGATAACCTGACCTTGCAAATCAATTCCGATGATTTGTCAACCGATGTGATGATCAAGCTTGTGCAAACAGCGGGGAAAAGTCAGGCCAATATTAAAGTGAAAGCCCAGGACATCATTAATGGGTTCCAGCTAAAGAATGTTATTTTATTGGAACCCGGTACTTATCATTTAAGCGTGCGCCAGGCATCTATGGCGGCCCAACAGATTTTCTATCTGAACCCATAAGGTTTATTTCTGACCAATTGCCAATAATTTATCAGCAAGTACTTAGTTCGGCCATTCATGCGATGGGTATTTTCTGCTTCATTATTGTAAATATTCGCGGGTTTGGTGTAAATTGAGGCCAATTCAATCAATAAGCATTAGCCCATGTATCAACACTTGCTTTTTTCAGTTAAAGATGGCATCGCTACCATCAGTCTTAATCGTCCCGATTATTTTAACGCCCTCAATACGCTTCTAAAACAGGAATTATTGCAGGCTTTCACAGAAACACAAAAGGATAGTTCGGTAAAAGTAGTGGTGCTTACCGGCGAAGGCAAAGCGTTTTGTTCCGGACAGGACTTAAAGGAAGCCATGAACGAATTGCAGGGAAAAAGTTATGCCGAGCAAATCAGAACCTATTATAATCCGCTGATCCTGGCCATGAGGAATTTGCCCAAACCCATAATTTGCCAGCTGCAGGGCATGGCCGCTGGAGCAGGGTGCTCATTGGCTTTGGCCTGCGACCTGATTATCGCCGCTGATACAGCAGCAATTGCCGAACTGTTTGTAGGGATCGGGCTGGTAATGGATTCCGGGTCCGGCTATTTTCTGCCGCGTGCTGTCGGGCCTTATAAGGCATTTGAACTGGCTACTATGGGTACTAAAGTTGGTGCCCATGAAGCCCTAGCATTGGGTTTGGTGAACAAGGTGGTGCCTGCCGACCAACTGGCACAGACCACGCGGGGAATTGCCCAATACTATACCCATGCCCCGGCAAAAGCTATTGGGCTAATGAAGCAAATGCTGCATCAATCGGATGCCATGTCGTTGGAAGAAATGCTTGATTATGAAGCTGAACTACAGGAAATTGCCGGTGCTTCTGAAGATCACCGGGAAGGTGTAAAAGCTTTTTTAGAGAAACGCCCACCAGTATTTACAGGAAAGTAAATGTGTAGCCATGAGAATTGTATTCATCCTTTTATTATTGCTTTATTTCAATCCTGAAACGCTATATGCCCAATCGGATGATGGTGCCGCTGCTCAGCAAAATCTGAACAAACTCACGGAAGACGGATACATGGGACCTGTACAAATTTTCGACAACCGCTATGCTGGGGTGCACGGTACGCCCTACTTAACAGAGGAATGGATGGAGGGGATCGTATATTTCAATAATGGCAAGGAAACCCCTTTTCCAAAAATTAGGTACGATGCGTATCAGGATGAAATATTGGCGCAGAAAAACCAACAGCAGGAAATGGTGTTATTGAAGGGGCAGATTAAAGGCTTCCAACTGCTTGAAAAAGACAACGCGCCTTTAATTTTTAAAAAAGCAACTGCCATGGATGAACTTCCAATAGCGGTAGAAAACGATCAGTTTGTACAAATACTTTTCGAGGAAATGCGGATCGGTTTGTATGCCGTACATAAAAAGTTATTTATTAAAGCCAATTTCCAGGGTGCTTACAGTGCCGGTAATAATTATGATGAGTTTTCGGAAGTGCTCAGCACTTATTTTGTGAAAATGGCTAATGGCGAGCTCACGGAAGTAAAACTAAACAAAAGATCGGTATTAAAAGCTTTCGATAATTATAAGAGTGAAATCGCGGCTTTTATAAAAGACCAGAATCCGCGATTTGAACAACCTGCCGATTTAGTCAAGATTGTTCAATACTATCATAGTCTTATACAAAACGGTTGAGAGAAGTTTCGCGCGTTTCGTGCACCAGGTTCAGGATATGGCAGGCCACTACCCCCGCCGTTTCGGTACGGAGCCGGCTTTTTCCCAGACTAACCGCCTCAAATCCGTTTTGTGTGGCCAGCGCTATTTCCTGATCAGTAAAATCGCCTTCCGGGCCAATCAGTACACAGCTTTTGTTATGTTTTAGGGGAAGCGACATTAAATGATGGGTAGGTGAAGCCGCTACATAGGCGATAAATTTATGCGGATAGGAAGCTATATGGGGCATAAATTTTTCAAAGGGAACCAGTTCGTTGATTACAGGAAGCGAAGCTTTTACCGACTGCTTCATGGCGCTTACCGCTTTCCGCAGCAACCGATCGGTTTTAAGCTGGGTTCTTTCAGAATTTTCGCAGCGAATAAAACTGATCTCATCAATCCCTATTTCCACGCTTTTTTCTATAAACCATTCCACTCTGTCCAGGTTTTTGGTTGGCGCCAGGGCGATGTGAATGTAATAATCTTTGGCTTCAGCATTTTCCTGGTGAATAATTCGAAATGTACATTTTTTGGAATCCGCCTTTTCAATACTGGCGGTGTAAAAAGAATTTTTGCCGTCGGTAATATGGATTTCATCGCCTTCCTTTTTCCGCAGTACTTTCACACAATGTCTGGATTCTTCACTGTCCAGAAAAAAACTGCCCTCCGGTATATCAGGTTGATAAAAAAGCCGCATGTGTATAATATTTTATCCTACTAATTTCTTTTCTGTATAATAAGCCAGCAATTCTTTTTTGATTTTCTTCACCATCGCGGGCCCTTCATAAATAAAACCCGTGTAAACCTGTACCAGGCAGGCACCTGCTTCCAGTTTTTCAATCACGTCCTTTGCCAAGGCTATACCACCCACGCCAATAATGGGTAATTTGCCCTGTGTTTTTTCTGATAAATACCGGATCACTTCCGTAGCTCTTTTCCGCAAGGGCTGACCACTTAATCCGCCGGCGCCCATTTTTTCCACCGCATGATGATCGGTATGGAGGTGCTCTCGGCTAATGGTGGTATTGGTGGCGATAATGCCATCAAGGGCTACTTCCTGGCAAATTTCAACAATATCATCCAATTGCTGGGTAGTAAGGTCGGGAGCTATTTTAAGTAAGATTGGTTTTGGTGCGGGCTTTGCCTTGTTCAATTCCTTCAGCATTGATAACAATTGCTTTAAGGGCTCCTTTTCCTGTAAGGCCCGCAACCCTGGCGTATTGGGCGAACTCACATTTACCACGAAATAATCTACCACCGGATACAGGGCTTCATAGCAGATTTGGTAATCGTGGTTGGCTTCCGCGTTCGGCGTAATTTTGTTCTTGCCGATATTCCCCCCGATAATTACCTCGGAAGTACGCTTTTTTAAATTTTCTACGACGGCTGCCACACCGTCATTGTTAAAACCCATGCGGTTGATCAGGGCCTCGTCTTCGGGTAACCGGAACAATCGGGGTTGGGGATTACCCGACTGGGGCAGTGGCGTTACCGTTCCTATTTCAATAAAACCAAAACCCATGTGCGCCAACTCGTCGATGTGTGCCGCGTTTTTATCGAAGCCTGCCGCCAAACCCACCGGATTTTTAAAATGTAGTCCGAAAATATTTCGTTCCAGCATCGGATGTTCAAATACCAACATATTTTTCAGTACCGACCGGATGGGAGAAAACCGAAGCAGGCGGGTGGTGAGCCGGTGGGCCGTTTCTGGTGAAAATAAGAATAAAAGAGGTTTTATAAAGTTTTTATACACAACAGCAGGCTATGGTTATTACTACTACAAAATAATATAGAAATGGCATACTATTTTTTAATCCTTAAAATTATTTGTGGCGTCAGGGTCTTGTTTGGCCCTGGGATGGTATTCCATAATTACTTTCCGCAGGTAATCGGTATCCAGGTGTGTATAAATTTCAGTGGTAACAATAGAAGCATGCCCCAGCAGGTCCTGCACCGCCCGCAAATTGGCGCCCCCTTCAATGAGGTGGGTGGCAAAAGAATGCCGGAAAGTATGCGGATTTACATTCTTCTGAATACCCGCCAGTTTGCTCAGGTCTTTTACGATGTTAAATATCATCACCCGGCTCAACTGCGTTCCATTTCGGTTCAGAAAAACAAATTCGCTGTTGCCAGGCTGAATATTTTGTCTGGACCTGATTTCATTTACATATAGCTTCAGATATTTCAGTGCTTCATCGCCAATGGGCACCAGCCGTTCTTTCTCACCCCTGCCTTCGATTCTTAAAAAACCCACATCAAAATATACACAATTTATGGTGAGTTGGGTAAGTTCGGAAACCTTCAGTCCGGAACTATACAGCGTTTCTACAATAGCCCGGTTTCTGGTGCCTTCCGGTGTGGAGAGGTCAATAGCGTTTAATATTCTATCAACTTCCTCGATGGTTAGTATTTCAGGAAGTTTGCGGGTAATTTTTGGCCCTTCCAGCAAATAAGTAGGATCGTCCTCAATCAGATCTTTAGAGAGTAGGAAACGGTAAAATGATTTTAATCCTGCCAAAATCCTGGCCTGAGAGTGCGGACTCATGCCCAGCTCATACAGGTATTTCAGAAAATCTTCCAGGTGCTTCTGTTGTAATTCTTCCGGAGCCAGTTGCCATTTGGTAATCTCCACAAATTCACGGAGCTTTTCAATATCACTCAGATAGGCTTTCAGGGAGTTTTCGGTGAGCGCACGCTCCGACCACAGGTATTTCTCAAAATCTCTGATGTACTCAATCCATGCATTCATATACAGGTGGTTTTTTTCTTAAAGTTACCCCTTAAGAAGTAAATCTGAAATTTTGTCCTTTAATTTTGAAAGAAATATAAGATATTTGCCACATGCGAATTATCATTATCAACGGACCCAATCTGAATTTGCTCGGCGTGCGTGAGCCGGGTGTTTATGGTTCGGAAACCTTTGAATCGTATTTTAATAAACTGAAAAGCGATTTTCCGGGGGTGGAGCTACACTATTACCAAACCAATATGGAAGGGGAGATCGTAACCAAGCTTCAGGAAGTGGGTTTTTCCTACCAGGGCATTATTTTAAATGCCGCCGCTTATACCCATACCTCAGTGGCCATTGCCGATGCCATCGCCGCCATTAAAACACCGGTAGTAGAAGTGCATATTTCCAACGTTTTTGCCAGGGAAGATTTCCGCCACAAAAGTTTTATCAGTAAAAACTGTAAAGGCATTATTGTTGGATTTGGATTGGACAGCTACCGACTCGCGCTTTTGCACCTGATTCACCAACCTGCTGGCTTATGATCTCCTTTTATCCCGGGCCATCAAGGGTGTACGCGAAAATTCCGGCATGGGTGGCCGATGCCTATCAGGAAGGGATCATGAGCATCAATCACCGCAGCCCTGAGTTTATCAAAATTTCTACGGAAACCATACAACTGCTGAAAAAGAAATTAGCCATTCCGGAAGATTACCGGATATTCTTCACGTCGTCGGCTACGGAATGCTGGGAAATTATCAGCCAGTCGCTGGTGCGGAAAGAAAGCTGCCATTTGTACAATGGGGCTTTTGGAGAAAAATGGTGCCAGTATGCCCGTAAGCTCCAAAAGGAAGCCACGGGTAAAGCGTTTGCCCTGGATGAGGCTATTCATCCGGAAACGCTTAGAATTGGAAAGAACACCGATGTAATTTGTGTGACCCAGAATGAGACCTCGAACGGAACTTCCGTAAGCAATGCAGTGATCGGACAAATCAAATCCCGTTTTCCGGAAACGCTGGTAGCCGTAGATGCTACTTCCTCTATGGCAGGGGTGTACCTGGATTTTGCCAGTGCCGATGTGTGGTTTGCCTCCGTACAAAAGTGCTTCGGTTTACCAGCCGGCCTGGCAGTTATGGTTTGTTCGCCGCAGGTAATACAAACGGCACGCACCATTGGCGAGAATAATCATTACAACAGCCTGCTGTTTATAATTGAGCAAATGAGGAACATGCAAACCACTTATACCCCCAATGTGCTGAATATTTACCTGATGATGCGCAGCTTGCGGGAAGTAGCGCCTATTAATGCGATCGATAAAAAACTAACAAACAGATTTTTTGAGTATATTCGCGCCATTGAGAAAAACCGGCACTGGCGACTACTGGTTGCTGAACGTGCCGTATTATCCAAAACCGTATTGTGTTTGCAGGCTGACGAACAGCAGGTTCAACAGGTAAAAGCAGAAGCGAAAAAAGCAGGTATTGTGGTTGGGAATGGCTACGGTAAATGGAAGAACAATACTTTTAGAATAGCCAACTTTCCGGCTATAGAAGAAGAAGAGTTTTTTAAACTGAAATCTTTTTTAGAAAATCAATTATCATAAGCACTTAATTTTTAGATAGCTCCTGAGCGAGTCGTATTAAATTGTTCGAGAGATTGTATTGTGTTAACCCATGTTTAATTTTAAAGAAACTGTTTCGGTCACGCTGATCCTTTTTTCGGTGATCGATATTTTAGGAAGTATCCCCATCATTATAACTTTAAGGAGAAAGACCGGTACCATTGAATCGGGCAAAGCTACCATTGTAGCCGGATTCATTATGATTGGGTTTTTATTTTTAGGGCAGCAGATTCTCCGGTTATTCGGCCTGGACGAAGCTTCTTTTTCCATTGCCGGAGCCATTGTGATGCTGCTGATCGGCATTGAAATGATTCTGGGCATTGAACTTTTTAAGACCGACCCTGATGCTGGAAAAAGCTCCTCCATTGTGCCCCTGGCTTTCCCGCTGATTGCCGGGGCAGGTACCATGACCACCCTGATCTCGCTGCGGGCCGCCTATTCGCTATCTAATATTTTACTAGGGGTGGTGATTAATCTGGCGTTGGTGTACCTGGTACTGAAAACGTCGGTATGGCTGGAAAAGAAACTGGGTACTACCGGAGTTAATATTTTAAGGAAAGTTTTTGGCATCATATTGTTGGCAATAGCGATCAAACTCATAAAAAACCAATTCACCTGATGGTAACAATGTATACAGACGGTGCTTCACGCGGCAATCCTGGTCGGGGCGGCTATGGCACCGTATTACTTTACAACCGGCACCGCAAGGAATTATGCGCCGGTTACCGGAAAACCACCAACAACCGCATGGAACTGATGGCCGTGATTGTAGGCCTTGAAGCCCTGAAGAAAGAAGGTACTGAAGTAGAAGTATACACTGATTCGCAATATGTGGTAGATGCCGTGCGGAAAGGGTGGATCTGGAACTGGGTGAAAAAAAACTTTAAAGGCAAAAAGAATGGAGACCTGTGGCGCCGGTTTATCAATGTATACAATAAACATCAGGTAAACTTTTTCTGGATCAAAGGCCATTCTGGTATTCCCGAAAACGAACGTTGCGACGAACTGGCGGTTACCTGCGCCGATGGCCCCAATCTGATGATTGATGGTGGCTATGAGGATGGCAATGGTTGATGGCGCGACAGAAACCAGGTATTTATATTTCCACTAAATTCTTATAAAAGCCGATGCCTGTTTCCTTCCTGAAAACCCCGTTTTTATACTTTACAACCATCCAGAGTTTACAGCATACAGCGCCCTTTGTGGGCAAAGTCCCGTGGAAGTGGTGTGTATGTGGCACCCAAAGTAGACCAGGTCACGCTGACTTTGTAAGGTTTAAGTAGGTTTCTTTACCACTTCTCACTGACCTGGTGTAGTTGACGTAAGCTTTAAGACCACTTCCTACTGACTTTGCCTCGATGTAATGCGGAATGGTGACCACTTCCCGCTGACTTTGCCTCGATGTGATACCACATAGTGATCAGGTCGCGCTGACTTCGTCTTGATGTGGTACCTTTTGCAGGCAAAGGCAGGGTGGCTTGATAGAAAAAAAATAAAATTTTGTAAGCATCCCCTGCTTTAGTCCATAGGGGGTTCCCATTACAGGTAAAGTAACTCCCTATATGATTCGATATATAAAAAGAATTGATATCTGCCGAACGTATATACAATCCAATGCGTAAGCTGCTATTTATCCCGAAGGGATTACATGTTTATAAAATATAAGAGCGATGCATGATGCGACCCCGATGGGGTCGTATTAGCCTTTATCCGTGTTTTTATAAAGCTTTGAATCCTTCGGATTCTTTTACAACCAGTTTGAATATATACACACGATAGTCATTAGGGTGCTATCCAGCCATTTTAATATGTTTTGCCTTTCTGATCTATGGTAACTATGCGCTATACGGAGGTGCCAGATATCTTAGATTAAGTGTCTAGCTATCTGATACTGGAAATATTTAAGGCCAGTTTTTTAAATATCAAGTTAAAATGCTCAAAATCCTTTCGAGAAAAGTTCGCTGATAATTCAGCGAATATATTTTTGCCTGGCAGCTTTTGGCTTTAGTCTGACAGAGTTATTATTTTTTTGTAAAATAAGTAATTAGATTTGAGTTTTGTATTTAATTGATTTATCCCAAAACTATTCCTGATTCCTTTGAGAAATTATTTACTATTCGTTGGTTTTTGCCTGATTGCTATTACTCTTCAAGCACAGAAAAAAAATGAAAGTTACCAGATACACATCACGAAGGCTGCTGCTGCCTTTCATATAGATGGGGTGATGGACGAACCCGACTGGCAGAAAGCCGACGTGGCTACCGATTTCTATATGGTATTGCCCATGGATACCAGCTTTGCCCGGGTAAGAACCGATGTGCGGATGAGCTATGATGAACAGAATCTGTATTTGCTGGTGGTGTGTTTCAAAGCCTTGCCCGGCCGGTACATTGTGGAATCGCTGCGCAGAGATTTTTCTTTTGGCAGGAACGATAACTTTTTGCTTTTTATGGACCCGTTCGACGACCAGACCAATGGTTTTTCGTTTGGCGCCAATGCGGCCGGTGCCCAGTGGGACGGCCTGATGTACGAAGGGGGTAAAGTTGACCTGAGCTGGGATAACAAGTGGGTGTCGGTAGTGAAAGATTATGACGACCGCTGGATTTTTGAAGCTGCCATTCCGTTTAAATCTATCCGCTATAAAAAAGGCATTCAGGAATGGGGTATTAATTTTAGCCGGTTGGATTTGAAAACCAATGAAAAGTCCAGTTGGGCGCCTGTGCCTCGTCAGTTCCCCACCGCATCTCTGGCGTATTCGGGCACCCTGGTGTGGGACCAGCCGCCACCTACTACCAACTTAAACGTATCCATCATTCCCTATGCCCTGGGAGGCGTTACCCGCGATTTCGAAGGTGAAAATAAAAACGATTACCGCACCGATGTAGGCGTGGATGCCAAAATTGCCATTACCTCATCGCTGAACCTGGATTTAACCGTAAACCCTGATTTCTCCCAGGTGGATGTAGACCAGCAGGTGACCAATCTGGATCGGTTTGAGCTTTTCTTTCCCGAAAGAAGACAGTTTTTTCTGGAGAACGGAGACTTGTTTGCCAATTTTGGTTATCCCACCGTGCGGCCATTTTTCTCCAGGCGCGTTGGTTTGGGTGTGCCCATCCGGTTTGGTGCCCGATTAAGTGGGAAGCTCAACAAGAACTGGCGACTGGGTGCCATGGACATGCAAACCGCCCCGGTAGATGAATTTGGATTGCCCGCCCAGAACTTCGCGGTAGCTTCCCTGCAACGGAAAGTATTTGCCCGGTCGAATATCGGCGCTATTTTCATCAATAAAGAATCGCTGAACTATGACCCGGCCGTCGGCGACTTTCCCCGGTATTCCCAGTACAACCGCAACCTGGGTTTTGAATACAACCTGGCTTCTTCCAATAATCTCTGGACAGGGAAGGCCCTTTTTCTGAAATCTTTCTCACCCGGCCACCCTAATGATGCCATGGTGTATGCCGGTAACCTGCAGTACACCAACAAATCGTGGATTGTAAGTGGACAGTATGAATATGTGGGCAGTAATTTTAACGCGGAAGTGGGTTATGTGCCCCGGCAATCGTATATCCGTATCAATCCGCAAATCAGTTATTTGTTTTTTCCAAAAGCCGGAAAAGTGCTGAGCCATGGCCCCATGCTTAATCTCAAGTACTTTTTAAATAAATCGTTCAAGCATACAGATAACGAAAGTTACCTGGCTTACAAAGTGAGCTTCCGAAACCAAAGTGTACTAACCGGCTGGATCGCCCATGATTTTGTGCAATTGCTGCGGCCCTTTGATCCTACCAATTCCGGGCTCGATTCTCTGGCATTCAATACCCGGCACAAATGGAATTCGTGGGGAACAGAGTTTGTTTCCACACCGAATAGCCTGTTCAGTTATTCTTTTTCAACCCGGTATGGCGGTTATTATGCCGATGGCAGGCGGCTGAACCTGACCGGAGAACTGGGCTATCGGTTTCAACCCTACGTGAGCCTGCTGGTAAGTTCGAGCTACAATTATATTGATTTGCCGGAACCCTGGAACCAGCAGACTTTCTGGCTGGTGGGCCCCCGCCTGGACGTTACCCTTACCAATAAACTGTTCTTTACCGGATTTTTGCAATACAACGAGCAACAGCGCAACATCAATGTGAATACACGCTTGCAGTGGCGCTATCAGCCAGTTTCCGATTTGTTTATTGTATACACCGACAACTATCTGCCCGAGCCCTTTCTGGTGAAAAACAGGGCCATTGTGTTGAAGCTGACCTACTGGTGGAATATTTAAGCAGGTAAGCAAAAGTAATAAGGTATTCCTTGCCGGATGAGGCTTTGCCGAATTCCGGTGGCCGGCACCCGGCATCCCATTCATGGGACCCCGCGCCGCGGTGGCCGGAATAAATCCGGTCGGCGCCCCGACGGGGAGAATACCCTAAAACTATTGCTCCACTACTTAAAATCTATAATTTTTTTATAGATTGGTGGTGAAGATTAACTTTGATCTTCAGTACTGTTTGGATAAGGTTCATAGGTACTCATGGAGATTATGACAAAATTAATGCGTTAACAATTTAAGAGATGAATTGGACTATTATAAAAACAGAAGAAGAATATCAAAGGGCTTTAGATAGACTTGAAGACATTTTTGATTCCCAAAAAGGTGATCCGCATTACAAAGAAGCTGAACTGTTGGTGATGCTCATTGAGAAGTACGAAACTGAAGCAGAGCAAGCCTTTCCAGATCCTGATCCAATAGAAGTAATTAAATTTCGCATGGAACAAAACAATCTTAAAAACAAAGATTTGGCTAAGATTGTAGGAAGCAAAAGCAAAGCTTCTGAAATACTTAACAGAAAAAGAAGATTAACCTTATCGATGATAAGAAAAATAAATAAGGTGTTAGGGATACCCGCTGAAATATTAATTAATGAATATGAGCTTGTAAACCAATAGGCATCTACCTGCGAGCAACACGATGAACTTTATCGTTTTCCTATCCTTTTCTAGCTTTAATTTTTGTCTGTTCTATGACAAATAATCTATTGAAAACGCTTATATTTTAAAAATTTTTATATCCCTTATATTTTTTTGTTACTTTAAGGCGTTCATGTATGTATAGAATTAAGAAGCTTCTTCCTTTAAGATAAAACCTATTCTATACCCACTTAAATAAAATTATGAATAAACTTTTACTCGCGGGGTTTTTTATATTTTTCATCGCCACCTCTGCACTGAAAGCCCAGGAAGTTACGCTTACGGGCAAAGTAACAGCCGCCAAAGATGGTTCTGAACTACCCGGTGTGAACGTTACCCTCAAAAACACCAGCAGAGGCACCATTACCGACGTGGATGGTAATTACCGCATTGTATTGCCCAGTGGAACCGATACCCTGGTTTTTTCTTTCATCGGATACTTGTCTAAAGAATTTGGCGTAGCCAACAGAAGCAATCTGGATGTGCAACTGGCGGAAGATGTGCAGGAACTCCAGGAAGTGGTGGTTACTGGTTTTCAGGAGGTAGAGCGCAAGCTGTTTACCGGGGCTGCGAATAATGTGAAAATGGCCGAAGTCAGAAGTCCGGGCATGGTGGATGCCAGCCGGATGCTGGAAGGACAGGTAGCCGGTGTTTCTGTAGACAATGTGTCGGGAACCTTTGGCACTTCTCCCAAAATCAGAATCAGAGGCAATACATCCATCAATGGTGACAACCAGCCTTTGTGGGTGGTGGACGGCGTTATTCTGGAAGACCTTACCAATGTGAGTGCCGATGATATCGTTACCGGAAATACCAATACGGTGCTGGCTTCTTCTATCGCGGGCCTGAACCCGGATGATATTGAATCATTTCAGATTCTGAAAGATGCATCCGCCACCGCCCTGTACGGTACCCGGGCTAAAAACGGGGTAATTGTGATTACCACCAAAAAAGGAAAGAGCGGTAAACTACGGATTAATTATTCGGGGAATTTTACCGGTCAGCTGCGTCCTACTTACAGCCAGTTCGATATTCTCAATTCCAAAGATGAAATGTCTATTTACCGGGAAATGTACGAGAAAGGCCTGATTGATATTACCACCTCTGTAAAAGCGCAAAATTATGGCCCGCTGGGTAAAATGTTTTCCCTGATCTCTGAACACAAAATTCCCTGGGGGACCGATGGTACGCTGAACGAACAGTTTCTACACCGTTACGAAACCGCCAACACCGATTGGTTTGAGGTGCTGTTCAAAGAACTTTCGCTGCAGCAGCAACATTCTGTAAGCTTTACCTCAGGCAACGAAAATTATAATAGCTATTACTCGCTCAGCTATTTGCACGACAATGGTCAAACCGTGGCCGATAAAGTACAGCGCTACGCCGGTACGGCCAAAAACAGCTTTTTCTTCTCCGACCGGTTTTCCATGGACTTAAAACTCACCGGCAGTTACCGGCAACAGAAATTACCCGGAACCATCGACCGTGATTTTGATCCCATTACCGGCAGGTTTAAAAGAGATTTTGACATCAATCCATTTAGTTATGCCCTGAACACCAGTCGCTCCATTACGGCTTATGATAGTGCGGGCAATCCGGAATATTTCCGAAGAAACTATGCTCCCTTTAATATTCTGGAGGAGTTAAGCCTGAATTATATTAATGTGCGGGTTGCGGATATCGCTACCCAGGCTGATTTCAATTTTAAGCTGATGGATAACCTGTCGGTAAGAAGTACGGTGCAGGGTCGTTATGCCGCTACCAACCGGGAGCACATTATCCACGAAAATTCCAATCAGGCCGAAGCCTACCGGGCCGATGATACCCAGTATATCCAGGAAGCAAATAAATTTTTATTCACCGATCCCGATGATCCGGGTTCCCTGCCTAAGGTAGTGTTGCCCGAAGGCGGATTCAATTATCTTGATCAGAATGATTTGGTGAACTTTTATGTGCGAAACAGCATGGAATGGTCGAAGGTGTTTAATCAGATTCATGATATAAATATTCTGGCCGGACAGGAAATCAAATTTACCGATCGTTCAGCCCGGAGCGCCACTGGTATTGGCGTGGTATACGACAACGGAGGGGTGGTGAATACCGATCCGAATATTATTGAATTTCTGAATCGGTTGGGCGTAGATTTTTATTCGCTTTCCGAAGACCGCGAACGCTTTGCCGGCTTTTTCCTGAATGCCGCTTATGCGTATAACGAAAAATATATTATTAATGGAACCGTGCGCTACGATGGCTCTAACCGATTGGGGAAAAGTAAAAATGCCCGCTATCTGCCTACCTGGAATGTAAGTGGTGCGTGGAATGTGGATCAGGAAGAATTCTTTAATGTATCCTCAATTGACTACCTGAAATTAAGAGCCACCTATGGCCTTTCCGCCAACCTGGGGCCTAGTACCAGCGCTCTGCTCAATCTGCAGGCCGATGTTACGTTGCGTCCTACCGATACCGAAACGTATCTGTATATCTCAGACCTTGAAAACAGTGATCTTACCTGGGAAAAGTTGAAAGAGCTGAACGTAGGGATGGACTTCGGAATTCTTGAAAACAAAGTTACCGGTACGGTAGATTACTTTAAAAGAAATTCCTTTGACCTGATTGGCGTGCTGCAAACCAGTGGGGTAGGTGGGGCAGGTTATAAGCTGGGGAATTATGCCGACATGCGGTCTGAAGGATTTGAAGTTTCCATCAACTCTGTAAATTACCAATCCAATAAATTTTCCTGGCTTACCAGTTTTAACGTTGGTTATGCCAAAGATAAAATTACCCGGCTCGATTTCGGACCCATCATTGCCAATGCCATTACCCAGGAAGGCGCTGCCGTACTGGGCGGTCCGCGAAGGGGCGTGTACTCCACCAAATTTGCCGGATTAGACTACCGCGGTATTCCACAGTTTTTTGATAATACCGGAGAGAAAACCTATTACTATAATTTGCAGGAAAGAGATAATCTGAACGATTATTTGCGGTATGAAGGTCCTACTGAGCCTCTGGGCGCCGGAGGACTTACCAACATATTTAAAGCAGGCAATTTTTCGCTGAATGTGTTGCTGTCGTATAAGTTTGGGTATAAAATCAGGTTAAACGATATTTTCACTCCCACTTATACCGATTTCAGTTCGTTCTCCAAAAGTTTTGTGAATCGCTGGGTAGTACCTGGTGATGAGGAAATTACCAATGTGCCGGTAATTCTGGACAACCAGGTAGTTTCCGGCAACAATCCTGATTTGCTGAACGCGTATGACCTGTACAATAAAAGTACCGTACGGGTAGCCAATGGCGATTATGTGCGATTGAAAACAGTGCGCGTAAGCTATAGTTTTCCCAGCCGGCTGGCAGAGAAAATAGGAGCCAGCACGGCCAACATCGCTGTGGAAGGGCAGAACCTGCTGTTACTTTATTCTGATGCGGCATTGAACGGACAGGATCCGGAATTTTTCTCGTCAGGTGGTGTGGCTTTACCGCAGCCCCGGCAACTTACCATGTCGGTCAACATTGGTTTTTAGAATTTTATTAGCAATGAAAAATCATATCATCATAAAAGTTATTTGTCTGCTGGTGCTGGTTTCTGTACTACCAGCCTGTAACGAATATCTGGAAGAAACTCCGGATAACCGGGTTGAACTGAATACGCTGCAAAAGGCCTCCCAACTGCTTACCAATGGGTATTCCAGTGGAAGCTATAGCTTTACCGAATGGATGGGCGATCTGGTTTCCTTCACCCTGGGAACTTCCAAACAACCGCAGTATACCGAGGCTTATCAGTGGGAAGACGGCACCGCTATTAGTCAGGATACCCCAACTTATTACTGGACCAGTGCCTATGAAGCCATCGCGCATGCCAATGAGGTATTGTCGGTGATTGATGAACTCCCGGGCGATGAAGACCGAAGAGAGGCGGTAAAAGCTGAAGCGCTACTGATCAGGGCCTATGGTCATTTTATGCTGGTAAATCTTTTTGCCAAACATTATAATGCCGTTTCCGCTGATACTGATCTGGGTGTTCCATATGTAGAGGAACCGGAAACCGAATTTATCAAACAGTATGAAAGAAATACCATCGCTGAGGTGTACGATAAGGTAGAAAGAGATATGCTGGAAGGCATTGCCTTGGTGAACGATGCGTTTTACGCGAATTCGGGAAAATACCATTTTAACAAAAACGCGGCACTGGCTTTGGCATCCCGGTTTTATTTGTTCAAGGGCGATTACGAAAAATGCCTCGAGTACAGCAGCCAGCTGCTGGGCAGCAATCCTGAAGCCTTTGTAAAAGATATGGCCGCCTTGCAACAGCAGAAGATCAATACGGAAGATTATGTGCGGTTATTGAATTCGCCTAATGAAGAAGCCAACCTGCTGCTGATCCGGCAGATTACGAACTTTCACCTGAATGTGGGGTTCTGGCCCAGTTCCGCCATTTATCAGAGTTTGTTTCAGAATAATCCGTTTAATGAAGATGATATCCGCGGCGATCCGGCTTATGTACGAGGCGAAGACGGCCTGAGCCTTACCCGGTTTGAGTTTTTATTTGAAAGGAGTAGTCTCACTTCCAATGTAGGATTCAATTATACCATTATACTGGCCTTTCGGGGCGAAGAGGTACTGCTGAATCGTGCCGAAAGTTATGTAATGCAAAATAGATTCCCGGAAGCCATTGCCGATTTGCGGGTACTGGCCGCCAAACGCTACGGCAGTGATGTAAAAGTTTCGCTGGAAACCTTACAGAACTACTATGGAACTACCAACAGCCAGGAAGCCTGTATGAATTATATTCGTACGGAACGCATGAAAGAATTTATGCACGAAGGGCTGCGGTGGTTCGATATCAAGCGCGATAATGTGGAAGTGCGGCATGTATTGCAGGATGGCTCTATCATTACCCTGCAGGCCGACGATTTAAGAAAAGTTATACAAATTCCTGAAGCAGCCGTGGATGTGGGCAGTCTGGAACCCAATCCGAGATAAATAAAGTGAACATGAAAAACAGTAGCAAATTTATTTTTCTAATGAGTATCCTGTTGGTACTTTCTGCCTGCTATAAAGCGGAAGAGATTGATACGGATGTGATTACCGTAACACCTTCTACCGATCCGCTTGATGAATATATCCGGGTTAATTTTACGGAGAAATACGATGTGGCGGTGCGGTATCGGTTTGTAGACCGGTATGTAGACCCTACCAAGCGGGTTACCCCACCCCGCAAGGAAGTGGTAGAACCCATGCTG
>JBGTIS010000196.1:0-22621 GCA_041745535.1 Cyclobacteriaceae bacterium
TCAATGTTTTTTTGATCAAGCATCTTCTTATCGGCTTTTCTTCTCGGAGCAAGGTGATCGAATTCCCTAAAAGTGATAAAATTTATAAAAGTTTCTACCGGATCAGGCGAAATATCTCCGCTGAGCTTTTTAAGAAGCCTAAATTGATTTCTGAAAGGATGATTAGTACCGGAAGGCAGCTGTGTAACAATGCGAGAGAGCAGAAAATTTCCACTTCTTATAAGCCGGTAATTTTTCAGATACTGGTAATAGGCTGCATGGCGATTATAACCCCCAAACAGTTCATCGGCACCGGCACCGGATAAAACTACTTTTACTGTTTTACCGGCTTCTTCAGAAAGTAGCCAGGTAAATAAGGCAGCACTATCGCCTACTGGCTGGTCTAATTGGTCCACTAATTCCTCTATTTTATCCAGAATATTGGCCTTCACTGTTACTTCATAATGGATACTGCCGTATTGTTTAGCCGCTAGTTTCGCGTATTTACTATCCAGGGTATTGAAACTCTTTCCCGCTTCTTTTCCAAAAATAGTAAATGAAGGTAGCGGTGGCATTCCGGCTTTGTGCAAAAGGGCCAGCAATAAGGTAGAATCCACACCCCCACTGAGAAAAATGCCACAGGGCACATCAGCAATTAAATGTCCCAAAACAGACTGCGTGAGAAGCTCCTCTGTTTTTCGCAGCACCTCACTGTCAGGAAGTGGGCGTTGCTTTTGTTCTATTGTACATTCAGGTTGCTGGAAACAGGCAGTAACAGGAGTCTGTTGTTCTTTCCGCAAAAGAAACTGCCCGGGTAAAAACTCTTTTATATGTTTATAAAAAGTTTCCGGAGCCTGGGCATATTTAAATCGCAGATAATGGTAAATCTGTTTTTCGTTCAGCTTCTTTTCTACCAAACCTGACGACAAAATTCCGGTTATTTCTGATGATGCCAGCAGGTAATGCTCATCTTCGTAGTAAAATAAAGGTTTCATGCCATGAGCATCGCGGGCCAATACAAGGTTATTGGTTAAGGTATCGTACCAAATTAGGGCGAACATGCCTTTGAGTTGGGCAAGGGCCTTGTATCCTTCGCGAATCAGCAATTTCATTACCACTTCCGTATCAGAGTGGGTATTAAACGCTTCGCCCTTTTTCAACAGATCATTACGAAGTTCGTAGAAGTTATAAATAGCGCCATTGTAGGCCAAAGCATACCGGCCATTTTCCGCTGTAAAGGGCTGGTTGGCGGCATCTTCCAGACCTATGATTTTTAGCCGATTGCTACCCAGAAAAATCTGATGCACGGTTCCTTTTACAGATAAAGCTGCCGAATGATCAGGCCCCCGATACAGGGTACTCTGCAACATGCCTCCCATAGGATGGTTTTCCCAACGTGCTGAAATACTCATAGCCACACCGGAACGCTCGGAAAGTGGGCTAAGTTGGAACTTTTTATCTACGATCAGGTGAATTCCACACATGGATAGGGTATAAGCAACTGTGCAAATATATTTCTTTCCGGCTATTATATTCAGTAAAGTTACTCCGACGGTTCTTCATGAAGTTATTAAATCTCCGCGAATATTTACAGCGCTAGTTTTTGTGATGAGCTTGTCCTGCCTTACTTTTGCCTTGGCGATCAACCTTAGAGACGGCCGGTTATATCACTTTTTTATGACAGAACCACCTCACTTAAGTTGGATATTCATCATAAGAATTACGGAAAATATACTATTCACACAAAATAATAGCAAACCATGAATACCAAAACTGAGCGCATCATTAAAAAAATTGAAAGCTGGAGCGGAAATGATTTTGATTGGAACGACTTGCTTGCGGATACCCTAAACCTGTTTGATTGCGTAAGCGGAACCATTCACGTTTTGAATCCGGGTACCAACGTGTTAATGATCAAAGCCTACCAAGGAATGCCCGATCACCTTTTGCCCATCATATCGGAAGTGCCTGTTGGAAAAGGAATGGCAGGCATTGCTGCCCAAAGAAAAGAAGTGGTACAGGTGTGTAATTTGCAGACCGATGAATCGGGGGTAGTGAGGCCAGGTGCCAAAGATACCAAAGTAGAAGGGGCTATCACCTTGCCGCTTATTTGTAAAGATACCTTGTATGGAACATTGGGAATAGCCAAATCAGTTCCTTATGAATTCTCTGATGCCGAGATCGAGGATTTGAAGAAAATCGGTGATGCCGTTTGTAAGAAAGGGTTGGTTGGCAACCGCCCTATGGCTAAATGAGCTTAGCGATTATGATCCGGTTTTGGTGAAACGAAATTGATCAGAAAGCCAGCTCACAAAGGAAAATAAATTATAGGTTTCGTTTTTCCGATACCGGATTTTGCTCCTCTTCTGCCAAACGGACCCGCAATGAAGTACCCTCTTCATTTACTACCACAATAGGCGCACCGCGGTTAATGTAATCGCCCCGGGTATAGGCATCGTATACCTCATCTTCAATCATGATTTTTCCACTGGGGCGAAGCACCGTATAGGCAGTTCCCTTTTTCCCTATATAAGACCCCTTCTTAAAGTTGGAAGTATAGCCTGCTTCCCGAGCCTGCGTGGTTTGTAGGGCCACTTTTTTAAAATATTTAGTATTGGTAAGCCGGACTCCGCCCAGAAACATCAGTACAATTCCGCCAAACAGTCCTGCCAGGGCAGATAAAGATGCTTTCAATAGTTCATTGATATCCACAAACGAAAAATCAAACGCATCGTTATTCAGCATAATCAGAATAAGCGAACCTATGGTTAAAATCAGCCCGCTGACTCCCGCCAGACCAAAACCGGGTATGATAAAAACTTCTAAAGCCAGCAAAATAATACCCGCAAAAAAGGTAATGATTTCCCAGTTCTCTGCCAATCCGTTCAGGTAATAGGGCGTTAAATACAGCACCAAAGCGATAATAGAAGCGATTAACGGAAATCCGATGCCGGGTGTTTGTAGTTCAAAGTAAATGCCTCCGATAATTATCAGAATCAGAATGCCGCTGATGAAGGGGTTAATAAAGAAAGAAATCACTTTTTCGGAAGTTCCCAATTCAAATTCAGTTAATGTATAGTCAGTGATGTTATTCCTTTCCAGTACTTCCTCGATGGAATTTACCTGAGCTTCGCAGAAATTGTATTCGATGGCTTCGGAAGTAGAAAAAGTAATTACCTCTCCTTTTTTGGTAATTCCTTCTATTTCCAGGTCTTCATCTACCATTGCTTCGGCTATCTTAGGATTTCTGCCTTTTGCTTCAGCAGTAGAGCGCATAATTGATCGCATGTATGACTGATACTTGTCGGGCGCGGCCTCGCCACTTCCACCCATTACTACAGTAGCCGCTCCGATACTGGCACCTGGCGCCATGTAAATGCTATCGCAGGCAATAGAAATCAGGGCGCCGGCAGACGCGGCATCTTTATTAATAAAAACTAATACAGGCTTTTTATATTCCAGAATTCTAGTTCTGATCTCATCGGCATCGGTTACAGCGCCCCCGTAGGTATCCATATCAATTACCAGGTAATCGACCCCTATTTCATCTGCCTGTTCAAAAGCCAGGGAAACATACCGATTCATGCGCGGATCAATCACATCCCGAATTTTTATTACCATTACCTGTGTCGTTGAATCTTCCGTTTGGGCATGGGCGCACCATCCGGTTGCCAACAATAGTAAAGCCACATAAATTACTTTCTTATAATTATTCCGATAAATTTGCACCATACCCATAATTCAGTCGTTAACCCGTACAATTAAAAAAACTAAGAAACTAAGCCTGTACTAAATATACTATTACCTTGTTAAAAAAGTTGAAGAACGTATTTACTTTTTCGTTTGATAACCCGGTGTGGAAACTTATTCCTGCTCGAAATGGTAAAGCTATCGCATTGGAAATAAGAAACCAAGATAGCTTTGAGGTAAGATATGCCAGCATTGATCTGGTGCGTTACCAACTGATTTTTGATGACCTTACTTTTGAAGATAGCTGGTGGACCAGTATTTTTTTACTGCATGGTAACCTGCTGGTTTTTTATGCTTATCCTGACTCTCAAAATCCTGAAGTAAAAAAATTTTTTGCCGTAGATCTGCCTACCCGGAAAATTATATGGCAATCTGATTCGTTTGTAGTAGTAGATGCCGCTGAAGGAAAACTGTATGGCTATACCAGGCATGGTGATGTAAAGGACTTTCAGGAAATAGATATTTATAAAAATACTGCCAAAGCCATTTCTGAAGAAAGTATACTAGTAACAGCAAACAAAAGGGATATAACTGTGAAACATGAACAGATAGCTTATCCTTTTTTATATGCGGAGGATAGCCCGCATTTCCCGGTAGTTTTTAACTACATTGCCCAAAATCTGCATGTGCACCCTGTAAAAGGTTGTGAATATTTGGAGTTCCGGCATTATATTATTATTTCTTACTACTTTTACGAGAGTAAAAATCTGGTAAACTATCTGTTGATTATTGATAAAAACGGCACCCTGCTTCATCATGAAAAAATAAATGAATGTCTTTCTGGAATAGGCTCCGACACATTTTTTATCATCAACCAACAACTTATTTTTATAAAAGAAAAAAATCAGATTGTGAGCTATGAATTATAGAACTTTTTGGTTAACTCTTTTCGCGCTGTTACTAATTGGCACTACCAGTTTGGCCTATGTTTATCAAAGCGATTCTGTGGGTTTCGAGCGTAAAGACGGAAAGATTTTAGTTTTACATAAATTATCAGCTGGGGAAACCTTATTTTCTTTGTCAAAACAGTATGGGTCAACCGTTGAAGAAATTATCAGTAGCAATCAGGGCATGGCCATCCATCAGTTAGCCATAGGCGATACCCTCAGAATTCCCCTTTCCCCTCAGGTAATACAGCCTGCCAATACCAATGTAATCGCTGTTCATGTAGTTAATAAATCAGAAACTTTGTACAGTATAGCCAGAAAGTATGAAGTAGACGTTCAACAAATAAAATCATGGAATCATTTGGGCAATACCCCACTGTCTATCGGGCAGAAGCTCATTATTTATGATGAGAAACCTGAAATACCCGAATCTGAAAATGCCCCTCCCCCCGATAACACGTTACAGGTTCATGTGGTAAGGCAGGGAGAAACCCTGTATTCCGTTTCTAAAGACTATCAGGTAACGGTAGATCAGCTTATTGAATGGAATCAGTTGCAAAGCAATGGCATTAGTCTCGGCCAGAAACTGATTGTAAGCCAACCTGATCAATTAGCACAACCTAAAGACACTTCAGAAGTGGTGCAGCCTGGCATTGATAGTGCGATTTCACCTATCAATAAAGAAACCCAACCTGATGCGCCTGTAAAAAATACTGAAATTAAAGAGATAGAAGAAAAGGAAGAAAGGAAAGAAGTAAAAACCATCAGGGATGAAGAAAAGAAAGACCACGAAAGTTACAAAAAGTTTACCCAAACCGGCTTTGCTTCTCCCATTACCGGCTTAACCGATACAAAAAAGTATCTCGCTTTGCACCGTACGGCTCCTATAGGTACTATTATGCAGGTTCGTAACGAAATGAGTAATCTTAGCGTATTTGTAAGAGTGATAGGCAAACTGCCTGATACGGGAATAAATGATAAATTAACCATACGCATTACCCAGGCTGCTTATGAAAGTCTGGGAGGACTCAACGAGCGTATTCCTGTAGAAATTTCGTATATACCCTGAAGCCAGGCTTTGTTACCTGTTGCGGATTATATTGTAACCTATGTCAACACCTCATGATTCTACGGAAGATAAATCTTTTCTAAAAACACTTTGGAATGTGGCATTTATCATTTTTTATCCAATCATTACTTTATTTTCTCTGATATTTACCGGAATCATTTTTGTATTTTCCGCGCTTTCGCGGTTGTTAACTAAATTTTCTAATGAAGAAGAAGTTGCCACAACAAAGAAACCTGTTTGGGAAAAATTTACGGAGGCTGGAAAATATAAGTTGGACACCCTGTTTATTGAGGAAATCATGTTTGGGCCTGCCTATTATCAGTTAAGATCACGACCCAATGCGCCTGAACTTTTGCAATACTATTTTGGTGATTTTAAATACCCATGCTTCAATGGTGTTTTATTGCAAAAATGGAATACTACCGTGCCCAAAGATCTGCCTAATTTTGAATTAATGTATTTTAATGGAGAAACAGGTGTTTTACAGTCTGTGGCCCAAATAAATGCTTTTACCTGGCAGGTAGTACCCAAAGACGACGCCGTTGAAATTGCATGGCTTACCGGTACCGAAAGTAACAGCCTGCTCGTTACAAAGGAAAAGTTGCTGGAAAAAGAGAAAGGTTTACCACATTAATGGCAAAAAATAGTATTTCCCTCAAAAGCTTTCTGGATAAAAAAGTTGATCAATATAACAATAAGAATTTTATTGAAAACGATCCGATTCAGATTCCCCACCGCTTTAACATAAAACAGGATATTGAGATTGCGGGTTTTTTTGCGGCAGTCCTCGCTTGGGGACAGCGGAAAACCATTATCAATAAGTGTAAAGAACTTTTTATGCTCATGGACAATGCACCTTACGATTTTATAGTAAATCATAAAGATAGTGACCTAAAAAAATTTCTTGCATTCAAGCATCGCACGTTTAATGCAACTGATACATTATATTTCATATATTTTTTCAAAAATTTTTATCAAAATCACGATTCTCTGGAAGAAGCTTTTGTTGATTATGCTGCCGAAAGTAGTGAGAATATAACAAATGGACTTATTGGTTTTCATCATTTATTTTGTGGTTTACCCGAGTTTCCGGGGCGAACCCGGAAGCATATAGCCACACCGGAACGAAATTCCGCCTGCAAAAGACTCAATATGTTCCTGCGTTGGATGGTTCGGAAAGACGACAAGGGCGTGGATTTTGGCATTTGGTCGCGCATACATCCCTGTCAGTTAATTTGCCCATGCGACGTTCATGTGGATCGGGTAAGTCGAAAATTAGGACTAATTACACACAAGCAAACTAATTGGCAAGCCGCGCTTGAATTAACCAATAACTTACGTCAGTTCGATCCGGAGGATCCGGTAAAATACGATTTTGCTTTATTTGGATTAGGCTTAGAAAAGTTTGTCTGACCGATTTAAGCACTTTTAGATCACCCATTCCGATCGCTTTTTTAATATCACATACAGACCTTTTTTTTATTATCTTATACTTCAAATACAGTACATTTTCAATCCTATACGAAAAATTGAAAATCTGTCAATATTTTAGTGTTTTTTTAAAATATTATAGGGTTTTTTCTGATTTACAATTAAAAAATAAATTTATTCTTAAAAATTATTGGTATCCAGTTGAATTGTATTTTTTCCTTACATCTATTTCAAACAGCTTTTTTTTAAAGTGTATTTGAAAATTACCTCTCACCAATTTCATATTATTAATTAGTGTATTTTCAAAGGTTAAATTTTTAAGGAAAATCATTTTTTTGTGCAGAAAAGCTTTTTAAAAATACTTAATGCTGAACAGCAGGAAGCAAATCAGGTATTTTTGCTGCTTACCAAAGGTTTTTGTATGGGTACATTTTTAGCTACGTTTGAAGTAGCTGCCAGTACCCTTTTTCTCAATCACTTTGATGAACAGAAAGATTTGCCCCTTGCCTTTATTGTTTCTGGTATTTTGGCTGTGGTAGCAACTTATTTGTTTAACTACTTCCAAAGCAGGATACCATTCAGTAGGGTAGCTACCGGGTTAATCGCCGTAGTAGTAGTATGCGTGCTTGGGTTAAGAATTGGTTTTTCTTTACTTGATTCTATCAGACCTATTGTATTTCTGTCTTTCACACTCATCACTCCTTTTAATCTTATTATATTATTAGTTTTTTGGGGCATTTTTGGCAGAATATTTAACGCGAAACAATCGAAGCGAATTGTAAGTGGCATTGACGTAGGTCAGCTAACCGCGTCTATTATCGCTTTATTTACTATTCCTTTTGTGCTGTCTTTAATTGGTAGTACACAAAACTTATTCTGGATAGGGGCTATTAGCGTATTCTGCGATTTAATTCTTACAGTCATTATCAGCGCTACGTTCGATTTAGGGGTAAAAACTAAAGATTTAACCGTTGATCATTATGTTAGCTACAAGGCCTTATTCACAGACCGGTACCTGCTGTTAATGTCTGCGTTTGTTATTGTTTCAGTAACGGGTGTATTTTTTATCGATTACTCGTTTTTATCAGTTGTTGCCGCGCAATTTCCGGATACCAAAGATCTGGCGAATTTTATCAGTATTTTTTCGGGTACTATCGTGTTTTTCATCTTCTTTTTTCAAACGTTTATCACAAACCGGATTATAACCGAATATGGCCTTGGGTTCTCGTTACTTATTACACCATTTTTGCTCGGATTGTTTACCATATTGGCTATCCTTACAGGCTCGATATTTGGTTATACCAACATTTCGCCTGCCTTTGTTTTTTTCTTTCTGATAATTGCGCTAAGCAAGTTATTTACCAAATCGTTAAAAGATGCCTTAGACACACCTGTTTTTAAACTTTGTTTTCTTCCGTTGAGTGCCACCATTAGGTTTGACATCCAAGCCAAAATAGAAGGTGTAGTATTAGCATTTGCCGGTTTGCTGGCTGGCAGCCTCCAGGTTATAATTAATCTAACAGCCGTTTTCGAACTTATTCATTACTCTTTTTTCCTGTTACCCATTACCATAGCCTGGATGGTAATCGCACAAAAATTGCACGTTAAATACAAAGAAGCTATTCAGAATACTTTATCGAACACGAAAAGCGGCAATGAAATAAAAGGTTATAAAAACTGGTTTAGCCCCTCTCTTTTATTAAAAGATTTGCTGATAAAATGTAAAGATGAAAATACCAGCCTATACCTTGTTAAAATTATCGCGAAAATAGCTCCTGATGTGCTTCATGAAAATATACTCAATAAAATACCGCATGCCTCTTCTAAACTAAAAACACTAATTCAGAAGAAAATAGAACCTGATATTGAACCGACTAAGGTTGAATCAGTGTATGAAAAACCTCTGTTAATTGATCAGGAAATTAGTGTTTCATCTATTAAAGCGCAGTTACCTTTTAGCAATAAGCCGGAAAAACTGGCTTTGTCTATTCTATTAGGAGATAGTAAAGAATTGTTTGAAGGTGTAAAAAGAAAAGAATCATTAATTCTGTTGGTTAACTTACTGCACGATCCCGATCCTGAAATAAGAAAAGCCGGGATGGTTGCTGCCAGTAAATCGCATGTTCCTGAAACCTGGCCATTCATTTTGGAGCAACTATCCACCTCAGTTTACCATAAAACGGCAATGGAAACTTTTGTAAAAATTGGGGAAGAAGCTTTACCCATGCTCGATAATACATTTTATAAGTTAAAACAGGATAATGCTTTACTAAGCAGTATATTAAAAATATACAAACTAATTGGAGGAAAAAACGCTATAAATTTACTTTGGAATAAACTGGATTTCCCAAATCAAAAAATTTCCCAGGAAGCACTGCATAATTTTAGTCTGGCTGTCCTGAATGATAATTCTTATCATATAAAAGGCGAAAAAGCGGCTAAAATTTATAACCTTATTGAAGAAGAAGTAGGGAAAGCAGCATGGAATTTAGCCGCCAAATCCGAAATTCTGAACGACTCTTATTACGCGGATTTAAATTTGGCCATTCAGGAAGAACTTCAGATCAATCTCGAAACCATTTATCTTTTACTTTCACTAATGTATGATCCGTATTCAGTGCAACTGGTGCGTGAGAATATAGAAAGCGATACGGTAGAAGGTACCGCTTTTGCCCTGGAACTCATGAATATCTTTTTGGCTACAGAACTAAAAAAGATTCTGTTCCCACTTATGGATGACCTGCCAGCTTCTCAAAAAATTCACATCTTGCAGGAGCATTTTCCCAGGGCTAAGTTTAATAGTGTTGAAGTACTTATCGAGATTATTAACCGTGATTATAACAAAATACATCGCTGGACCAAAGCTACAGCACTAAATGCCATCGCAGGGAATGACCTGATCGCGATTACTGACGATATCAAAGCGCAGGTGTTTAATCCGGACCCTTTGCTTCGGGAAATGGCTACCTGGGTTATTTGTAAAAAAGATAAGGTACTTACCCTAAAAGACAGCCCTACTTTTCTGCGCCTAAGTCCCAGACTAAACGATACGGTAAAAGCGGAGCTAGAATGGCTATTCAATTACGCTTATCCTAATGGCGACAAGCCGCCAAGAGTTGCCCGGGTTGATTTTCTTAAAAAAATTTCGCCAATTTCTCAACTTCCAACTAATGTGTTGCTTGAAGTGGCTGAACTCATGAAAGAGCGGCGCTTTCGGAGTGGGGAAAAAATTATTAGCAAAAAAGAGGATACTAACTTGCCAGTTTGTTTAATTAAAACAGGAACAGTGAGTATTACCGACGAGGAATACGAGATTGCTCAGTTAGGAGAAAGAGGTGCATTTGGTTTTGATGAAGACAGCCTGACCAATAAAAGCTTGTATGACATATACGCGAAAAAGTATACCATCATTTATGAAATTGACAAAAACAGGTTATATGAAATCGCAATGCGTGATTACAGGATTATACAGGTTCTGATTCAGGCACAAACAGAACTTCTTATTTCGTCACGATTTGAAACAGAGATGTTATTAAAAGATAATTAAATAAAGTTGTCGAAAGCAACTAGATAGCCTTTCAAAGGCAAAATTTATGGATAAACAAGTTGGTTATGATGTTTGCGTTAGCTTTCATAATGCTGATGACGAACCCGAATACGGGTTCGCGGAGGGCTGGATTGCGGCCTTTCATCAAAACCTTATAAAGGCTCTGTCGCAAATGCTGAACAGGGAGCCTAAAATTTTGCTTTATAACCAGCACAATCAGATCTATTTAAAAGATATTAAAACGACCTCTGTTCTAATTTTTATTCTTTCAGATAACTCTTTTAATAACCATGAATGCCTTCATACATTACATACTTTCAATCAGGCTTCTTTAGAAGAAGAAAATAACGATAAATTAGTTCTTAAAGTAATTAAAAACCCGGTTTCTGCCGGACAGCAACCTGATTTACTCCAATCAGTAATCAAATTTTCACTTCATCAGAAAATAGAAGAAAGTATTACTGGCAACACGATTACAGAGGAGGAAAATTTTTCTAATCATCAGACTTACTGGGTAGAATTAGTCAGGTTAGCATCTGTCATTCAAAAATTTCTTCACGAACAAAACGGAGAAATGTCGGATAATGTGGGCGCCCATTATCAGGATAATCCAACTATTGCCCCCCCTACTCTGAATCCTCTACCTCATACCAAAAGAGCCGGTGAAACAGTTCCCAATGAAATTGGTAACAACATACAACAAGCTAAGAATACTTCTAATATATCCGCTACGGAAAGTATTTATCTTTTGTATGACTTACCAGATTCGCAAGCCATTCCTGCTGTAAGAAATTTTCTTCACATACAGGGGTATCATGTTGTAGAGCCTAATTTTACTGATACACTACACAACCGGCGAAAGTTGCACGAATCTAATCTTATTTCTGCTGGGGCTGTGATAATTTATTACGGTAATACGAATAAACAATGGCTGCAAATGAAACTGCTTGATCTGCTGAAATCGCCAGGACTCGGCAGAACAAAACCCTTTTTGGGAAAAGCTATTTATACTACACATCAGAACCTCGCTGTAGCTGTAGAGGCAAATAAGTACAACTTAACCATGATTGAACACGGCGAAATATTTCCGCCTCAAACCATAAAAGACTTTTTAAAAAAGCTGAAGGGTCATGATGCATGAATTGAATAATATTTCAGATCTAAATTCAAAAACAGTAATACTGGATTTTAATCCTTTTCCAGGTCTCAGACCTTTCGGAATTGAGGAGAGCCATCTATTTTTTGGCAGAGAAGAGCAATGCGATGATGTTTTAAATCATTTGGCTAACAATAGGTTTATAGCGATTACCGGACCTTCCGGCAGCGGTAAATCTTCGTTTGTGCGCTGCGGTGTGCTCCCTATTCTGTTTGGTGGATTCGTTACTGATTATGGTTCTAATTGGGAAATCATCCAAACCCGCCCCGGAATTTCCCCACTGAAAAATCTGGCGGCTTCTATCGTTGAGGAAAGAAAGGAATATCAGGAAGCAGAAAAGGAGGAAAAATTAGTTCAGGAAACTATTACCAAAACCATGCTCGAGAGTGGATCGCTGGGTTTGGCCGAAGCACTCATGCAACAGAAAACGCGGGAAAATACTAATTTTCTCATCATCATCGATCAGTTTGAAGAGCTTTTTCGTTTTAAAAACAGCGATGATGAAGAAGTACAGTATACCCAAGAAGCAAACGACTACATCAATTTGTTGTATGAGGCTATACACTTCAACGACCTTCCCATCTTTATAATTTTTACGATGCGCTCCGATTATATAGGCGAGTGTGGCCAGTTTCCACTGCTTACCTCTCTGGTTAATCGAAGCCATTATTTACTTCCTCAAATGACCCGCGACCAAAAACGCCGTGCCATAGTGGGGCCTGTATCAGTAGGAGGTGGAACTATTTCTTCCATATTAGTACAACAGTTGCTCAACGATCTGGGTAACAACCCAGACCAATTGCCCATTCTTCAGCATGCGTTAATGCGGACCTGGAATTATAGTAAAGGCAATGGAGACGTTTTTCTGGATATCGACGATTACCAAGCCATTGGAGGTATGTCTGAAGCTCTTTCTCAGCATGCCAACGAGGCATATGATGAACTCAATGATAAACAAAAAAATATTTGCGAAAGTATATTTAAGTCTCTTACAGAAAAAGGTCAGGATAATACGGGGCTGAGACGACCCACTTCTGTTTGTGAACTGGCGGCGATTGCAGGAGAAGACGAAGAGTCCGTTATAGAAATAATTGAAAAATTCCGGCAGCCTGGCCGCTCGCTAATTATGCCAGCGGCTAATGTTCCGCTAAGTAGTGATACCATAATTGATATTTCACACGAAAGTTTGATGCGAATATGGACCAGGCTCAAAAGATGGGTGGAAGAAGAATCAGAGTCAGCGCACATGTACCAGCGACTGGCCGATGCCGCGGCTATGCATCAAATTGGAAAGACCAGCCTTTGGCGACCTCCTGATTTACAAATGGCTGTCAATTGGCAGCAAAAGCAGGAACCCACCCTGGTTTGGGGGCAGCGATACCATCCGGCATATGAGCGAACCATGGTGTTTTTAAGGCAAAGTAGCAACCAACATGCTACCGAACAAAAAGCCAAAACAGAAGCCCAGAAACGTACTTTACGCCAGGCAAAGGTGGTTGCTATTATTTTAGGATTAGCGACAATTATTTCTATTGGTTTTCTCGTGTTTGCCCTGCAACAAAAGGTAGAAGCCGACAGCCAACGCCAAGAGGCCGATATACAGCGTCATGAAGCCGACCGACAAAAGGAACTGGCGCTTAACAGTGCGGAAGAAGCCGATAACAGAAAAAAAGAAGCTGAAAGAGCCCGGCTGAACGCGGAAGAAAAGAGACAGGAAGCTGAGTTAACCAGAGAAGAAGCTGAAAGAGCCCGGCGAGATGCTGAAGAAAAAGCGATTGAAGCTGAATTAGCTCGTGAAGAGGCTGATCGGCAACGAAAAAGAGCGGAAGAAGAACGTTATCTGGCAGAACAAGCACAAAAAGTCGCTCAGGAACAGCGTAAGATAGCAGATTCGCGAAAAGGAGCAGAAGAAAATGAAAAACAAGCCAAGAAGCTACGCTTTTTATCTATCGCCAAATCTATCGCAGTCAAATCTTTACAGGTTACAACCCCCAATAAAAAAGCGCTTTTGGCTAAACAAGCATACATTTTCAATACACTTTATGAAGGGAATCCATTTAATTCGGACGTTTTTGAAGGTCTTTATCAGGCCGTTAAACTAGTTCATCCTGAATTATTTAAAAGTGAGTTTGTGCATGAAGGAAGTGTTCGTTCTATGGTTTCAGGGAAAAACAACAATATTGTATATTCAGCAGGTAATGATGGAAAAATTATTGAGTGGAACACCGAGAGATCGATAATGAGCCAAACCAATATTGCCAAAAATAATTTCAAAGCCTGGGTTTTGGCTGTTAGCAACAATGATCAATTTCTAGCTGCTGGCGGCGATGAAACGTATATTCAGATCTATGACCTGAACAGTCCGGGTAAAAAACCTCAAAAAATTGAAAATCTGAAAGAAAGCATACGCTTTCTCACCTTTACTCATGATGATGGTAGCTTAATTTTTGCGGATATTTCGAATAAAATTTATAAGTGGAATTTTAAAGAACTAACCCGATTGTCTGATAGCAGATATAAAATAGATGCACTGGCCAGTAATCCGGTTGCCGACCAAATCGCGTATGGTGATCGCAATGGTAGAATCATATTTTTAAATAGTTTAGGCGAGGATAGTCTGTTCTTCAATAGCAGTAAAGCTATCTATTCTTTAGCGTTTTCCAGAGATGGAAACTTATTGGCCGCAGGAGATGAAGAAGGTATAGTTAGAATTTGGGACCTTTCCCAGAATCAATTGGTTGCTACTCTTAAAGCCCACAATGCCCGGGTTAACGATCTAAAATTCAGCCCTGATGATCATTTACTTGCATCCGCGAGTTTTGATAAAACTGTGCAAGTATGGGATTTACATAATTTAGATGAACAACCCGTCGTATTTAAAGATAATGAAGATTGGGCATGGTCGCTGGCCTTTAGCCCTGACGGAAAAAAAATACTGGCTGGCAGTCGAAACAATGCTGTGAGAGTGTGGCCAGTTGAATTAAGTATATTAAGTAACATGGTATGTGAATCTGTGACACGTAACCTCACTTTAGATGAGTGGAATCAGTATGCTGGCAGTGATATTCCATATCAGGCTACATGCTATAATCTTCCCTCTGATAAAAAAGCGATTGATTCCGTACAGCCAAATAATTTATCAATTACTCAGGAAATATTGATTACACCCATCAAACCAAACTTCCCTCCCCAACAGGATCTTAAAAAGGCTTTACCAGGTATAATTCGTATGATCAGATTAAATTAATTAAGAAATTGAGAAAGCATTTCAGAAAAGATACTATTAGGTTTTGGAAAGATTTGGGCTGGATTTTACTTATTCACATTTATTTGTTTATAATTCCCCCACAAACCCTTACCGCTCAATCAGTATGCTCACAAGCTTTGCGGAAGGCCCAATCTGCCTATGAAAATGGTCGGCTCAAGGAAGTGTATCCCAATCTTAAATCCTGTTTGTTGAACGGATTTAATAAAAATGAGCAGGTAGCGGCTTATCGGCTTTTAACACTTACTTTTATTTATCTGGAAGAATCGAAAAAGGCTGAAGAAGCCATTATTAACCTGATTAAAATCGCTCCGGAATATAAAATAAACTCAACGGAAGATCCGTCCGAATTTATTCAGTTGTTTCAGTCATTCAGAACCATTCCAATTTTTTCTGTGGGGTTGAAACTAGGTGGAAACAACAACATTGTACATGTTTTACAAAATTACACAACAGACAATCCAGATATGGCAAATCCTAGTTTTGCATCACGCTTGGGTTTTCAAACCGGAATTACCCTTGACATTCCTGTTGATAAAAAACTGTCTGTGGTTTCAGAGTTTTATTTGTCAGGAAGAAATTACCGATACACAGCGCTGTTAAATGATTTTAACCAGCTTACTTTCACTGAAAAGCAAACCTGGATTGATCTTCCTGTTTTAGCAAAATACAGGTTTGGTGAAAAAATTATTAAATATTATGTAACTGGTGGTGCCGCCGTTTCTTTTCTGCAAAAAGCAACTTCCCTTATAAAAACCCAAACAATTGAAAACTCCTCCGAAGATATCAGTACCACGTCATTAAATTTAGCAAACTTAAGAAAAAATATAGCCACCTATGCCATTGTCGGCGCAGGAGTCACCTATAATATAGGGAAAGATTATGTGCTGGCTGAAATAAAATACCAACATGCTTTGTCAGATATTAATAATAACGCCGACTTAGATGTTATTTCAGAACTACCTTTTCAATATGGGTATGTGGATAATAATTTTCGTATGTCATTCTTTTCTTTTTCGATTGGATATGTTCATCCAATATATAAACCTAAAAAATTGAGGTAAATGAGAGTTGTAGCATGTGTTTGTTTAGTTGGATTTCTTCTTATCGGATGTTCAGAAGAAGCTCAAATTGTGGTAGAGTCTCGTTTCATTAAACTTTATGGTGGCGAAGGTTTTAATTCCGGTATAGCAGTAGAACAAACCCAAGAAGACGGTTATGTATATGTTGGAAATAGTTATTCTAATACCACAGATCCTAATGATCAGAAGATTTGCCTTATTAAAACAGATAAGTTTGGTAATCGTGAATGGATAAAATACTATGGTGAGACAGGTAAACAAGCGGCACTTTCTGTAAAAAGAACCAGCAACAATGAATTTCTTGTATTTGGCAACTCATATGAGAATTTAAACACCACCCAGAATTCATCTCCGTTTTCTAACTTTTTTTTATTAAAAACTGATACCAATGGGGAATTACTCTGGGAAAAAAACTACGGAACCCAATTTGTTGATGAACAAGCCAGATGTTTTAATCTAACTTCAGATGGTGGAATGATACTCGCAGGAAATATTTCAGAAGAAAACGGCAGTTCCGACACTTACCTTATCAGAACCAACGCTGATGGTGAACTACAGTGGGAATCCAGATTCGGTTTGTTACATTTTGATGACCCTGTCGGCAATTCTATTTTGGAATTACCTGATGGAGGTTTTGTTTTCTGTGGCACTGAGATAGGAAGAAATCCGCTGGATAGCACCGACTCAAATGTCAGAATTATTAAAGTTAATGAAAGAGGTTCTATTGAGTGGAGCCAAACTTATGGGGGGCCTACTCCGGAAATTGGGATAGGTTTACAAATAGCCAACTTCGGTTTTATAGCAATTGCCACCCAAGAAACTACCAACAACGATAACGATATATTTGTTATTGGCACCAATTTTTATGGTGAGGAATTATGGTCTAAAACACTGGGAGGCCTAAAAAATGATGTACCAGTTTCTGTAAAACAAACCAATGGCAATACCTTAATCATTTGTGGTACTACTGAAAGTTTCGGGAAAGGTCAGAAAGATATATATCTCATAAACACCAGCATGCGTGGCGAAGAAATCTGGAGCCGAACTTTTGGTAGTATTTACAACGATTCTGGTTCGCAGGTGATGCAATTATCAAATGGAGACTTGGTTATTGCAGGTACCATAGGCACAAACAGTAATACCATGATGGGTTTGCTGAAGGCGGATTCCAATGGCAGAATCAGTAAGTAATTCCTGATTTTTATCCACATATTTTACCTCATCTACATAATCAATATTTATCAACAGTCATGATGCTTTTAGGCAGACATATGATCATCTGTACTATGAAGCAAAGGCATACAAAACTTTTTATAAGATGAACCGGAACAGTGATAAGGTTTTTAATCTGTGGGCTGTAGTATTATTATTTTCTATTAGTTACCTGTTAGGAAATACTAACTTTGCACTGGCGCAGCAAATAGATACTATTGAAAGAGTAAACAGCAATCCAAACAACGGAAGCAGTGTACAGTTTTTAGTTTCGTTTGAAGGGGGCATAGCACCTTATGGTCCTATAGCGGTTAATGACTTTGACCTTACTTCAACAGTTGGGGGCAACATAGCATCGGTTTCCGCAAGTTCAGCAAATCCATCTGTTATTGTAACTGTTAATGGAATAGCTGGAAATGGAACCATTCGGTTAAACCTGAACGATAGTAATAATTCTATTACCGATACATTTGGTAATCCGCTTACCAGCAATACTTATTCTGCGGGGGAGGTTTATAACATTGATCAAATCGCGCCAGGATACATCAGTGTGACTGATTTGGGCGATGGTTCCTATAAACCCGGAGAAATTATCACTTTAGTGGCAAATTTAGGCGAAACGGGTCTTACTATTTCTGCTGACCTAAGCGTAATTGATTCCGATTTCAGCAGCGCTCAGGTTTTTAACGATAATGGTAATAACACCTATTCTTTTACGACGAACTTTCTGGATTTAGCTGATAATATGATGGAAGGAACTGCCATATCAATAGCTTTTACAGCGCAGGATGCGGTAGGCAACACTTCGAACAACAATTCATTACAGTTAACACTTGATAAAACATTTCCTGCTTTGAATTCAGCTTCAGAAATAGCAACTGATAACCGGTATTTGGATATTCATGCTACTGAAGGATTATTTACGACCGTTACCGGCACTGGCGCCTTAGTGGCATCTGACTTTAAAATTACTTTTTCAAAAAATACCGGCAATGCCTCAAATGTATCTATTTCCTCTCTCAAGAAGCCTAATTCTACCATAGAGGCTTCTGCTGGTGCCCTTACTGGTGGAGAATCTGACATTAGAGTTTTTCTAAATGTAACAGGTACTCCTAATGGAAATGAAACCCTTCAAATTTCACCGATTACTAATAATGCTGTTTATGATATTGCTGGTAATGCCATGCCCAAAACGGAAAGTCCGGATGTAGTTTACCTGTTTAATCAATGTACTACTGTGGCTAATGCGGAAAATGATACCACGATTTGTATCGGAAGTACTATTAAGTTGGGAGGAGCGCAAACCGCTTCCGGAGGTTCGGGCTATTACAGTTACGAATGGCGTATTCCTGCTAACGGCCCTGCTATTATCTCAACTTCTTCCCAACCTTCTGTTACACCATCCGCATCAACTACTTATGAAGTAACAGTAATTAATAGCGATGGATGTCGCGATACCGATCAGATTACAGTAACTGTGAATACTTTACCTACTCTTACCTTTAATCCAGATTCCATTATTTTCAGAAATGATGCTGTACCTTTTCGGTTAGATAATAATGGGCAGGTTTCTCCCAGCCACACCTCCGGCTCCGGAGGAACTTTTTCGGGCAATGGAGTAATATTCAAGTCTTCACTGAATCAGTATTTTTTTAATCCCGCCCTGGCCAATAATGGAGAAAATACTATTACTTATACCTATACCAATAGTAGCGGTTGCACTGCTTCAGTATCAAAAACTTTCACAGTAGTAAGTGCTTCCGGGGCGGTAATAAACTTGTTAACAAATTATTGTCCTGATTTTAACAATGGGATTGTTACTGGATTACAGGCAGCGCCGGGTGCAGTATCATCGGGTCGGACTTTTGAAAGTTTAAGATTGTATAAAAATGGTGTGGGCTATGTAAATGGTCCCTTAACCGATACAAACGCTGATAATATTTATGACCTAGATTTACAACAGTTGACCCCTGGTAAATTTTCTGTAGCTGTATTCTCTACACTTAATTCCGGAAGTCCGGCAGGTGCTTATCTCGACCAATTCAGCACTTCTTTTCTTTATGAAAAAGGAGCGGAACCGGTTATTTCAAATCTTGAATCGGTTTATTGTGCTTATGCAGATACTATCGTGCTGGCAGGATCTATTCCTGCTTATACCAACCATGTGTTTTCTGCGGCAGAAGGTGTAACTGGTGGCAAATTTTTTCCAGCCAACATTAGCTTTGCAGATAGCCAGTATCAGAAAAATTTAACCATTACCTATACTTATAAAGATACGAATAGCTGTGCAGGCTCTGTAAGCCAGAATGTAAAAATTAACCGGGTACTGAATGCCCCCACATCAACTTCAACCCTACGTTATTGTACTACTGACCTCATTAAAAATTTATCAGTAACTGGTGTTACTGGCGCTGTTTTTTCGTGGTATAACGATGAAAATACAGTTGATCCTGTTAATTTTTTAAACAATGGATCTACCCTGGAGCCTGTAGATGATTCAGGAAACCCATTGGATAATTCTATAAGCGGTTCTCATTTCTATTGGGTTACACAAACGCTGAACAGTTGTGAAAGCCCTGCCACTGCGGTAACCATTGAAATATATGACCGATATACGCCAGAAATTTCGGATATGAACACGAAATACTGTGTAGGAGATGGTATTATAGATTTTTCAGTAGGTGAAGCAAATGGGTTACCTGTGAGTGCTGAAACCATAAAAATAGATGGTAATATTTATGCCGAGTCAGAATTTAATACAGTTACTTTAGGCGTTGGACCGCATGTATTACAATATATTATCACCAATGCCAACAACTGTACCGATTCTACAGAATTAGCATTTGAGGTAACGCCACTCCCTATTGTAAGTTTTAGTGGGTTTAATTCCAGTAAAAGTTATTGCTACAGCGATAATCCTATTACCCTGGTCGGTAGCCCTGCGGTTACACCAGGCACAACAGGCGTATTTACCAACAGTACCGGCGGATTACTTGAAAACAATGGCAATGGGACTGTTATTTTTTCTCCCAAATTAGCAGCGTTGGCGGCTGGCGGCGATAGCCTCACCAATACGACCACTCATATCATAAGTTATACTTTTACAGATCAGTATGGCTGTAGCAGGTCAAGAGCTTATAGTTTTACTGTATTTCCTTTACCTGATGTTGATGTGGATGGGTTTAATGAAAGTAAAGCGTATTGTTATAACGAAGACAGTTTTTTAATAACCGGTTTCCCTACAGATAGCAAAGGCCATTTTACAGGAAATGGCATTACTGATCACAAAAATGGTGCAGCTACTTTTAATCCCTCTCTGGCGGCCTCTATTGCCGGAGTTAATAACGTAACTGATTCGGTTACCAAACATATTATTTCTTATACTTATACCAATAACAATGGTTGTGTGAACACCTATATGGATACTATTTTGGTTTATCCATTACCAGAAATAGTGTTAAGTGGCTATAATGCTGATAAAGCATATTGTTATAGCGATGAACCAGTATCGCTAACGGGCTTTCCATCTAGTAGCAATGGGTATTTTACAGGAAATGGCATTACCGACCATGAAAATGGCACCGCTACTTTTAATCCTTCGCAGGCAGCCTTGGAGGCTGGCACCAGCAATCCGGCAGAATTTATGACCCAACATAGTATTACCTATACCTACACCAATTCTTATGGGTGTGTAAACAGCAAGAGTGTTACCTTAACTGTTAATCCTCTACCCGATCCTGAAATTGTTAACGTACAGGATACATATTGTAAAAACGATAAATCTGTAACACTAAAAGCTATTCCAGCGGGGGGCACCTTTAGCGGAAGCGGCGTATTTGGTAATATTTTTAATCCCGCGACTGCTAGCGCAGGTCCAGATACCATTACTTATTATTATGCGGATACTCGAACTGGTTGTAGTAATACCGTATCAGCTTTTGTTACGATAAGGCCTATTCCGGAAACCAATTTTATCTTTGAAACAGTTTGCAATGAAGCTAAAGTAACTTTCCAGAATACTTCAGGCATTGCCACTACAGATACTTTGGATGAAATTACCAGTTATGAATGGAACTTCGGCGATTTCACTTCTAATAACTATTCTCTTCACCCTATTCATATTTTCAAAAACCCTGATACCTATACTGTAAATCTGAAGGTTGCAACTAAATATGGATGTAGCAGTGAAAAGGATACTACAGTTACAATAGGCGTATTACCTGTCGCTGATTTTGAGTGGGAGAACATTGTGATTACAGACACTACCATATTTAGCAGCACTTCAATCCTTTCGTTTGGTAATATTAAAACTTATAACTGGAGTTTAAATAATGAAAATATATCGGCCGATTCGGAAGTATTAGCGTATCAGTTCAAAAAACCGGGTACTTATACAGTTACTCTTCAAACCACCACTAATAGTGGCTGTATCGATAATATTAGTAAGGATATCTATATTTTACCTGAAATTAAAAACTTTCCTTACCGGGAAGATTTTGAAACCGAAAACCACGGATGGATTGTGGAAGGCCCCCACGCATCCTGGGAAGCGGCCACTCCGGAGGGAGACATTATTAATACTTCATCTTCAGGCAAGCGCGCTTTTGTTACCAACGCCAAAGGAACTTATCAGGCAAACGAACAATCGTGGGTAAACAGCCCAAGTTTTGATATCTCATCGCTAAACTATCCTTTTCTTTCCCTTAAAATATGGTCATCAACCGATCCTGGTTTTGATGGAGCCGTAATACAGGTTTCAACTGATAAAGGTAAAACCTGGAAAGTACTGGGGACTGTAGAAGAAGGTATAGGCTGGTACAACAGTTCATTTATTGTAGCCAATCCAGGTAATCAAACTTCAGGCAGTTTAGGCTGGAGCCGGTCTGATTCCGAATGGCAGTTAGCCAAGTTTTCACTGCAACAGTTTCTTGATGAAAAAAATATCAGGTTTCGGGTTGCCTTTGGTAGCAATGGCGATAATACCCCTGGCAAAGCATTCGACGGCTTTGCTTTTGATGATTTTCAAATCGCGGAAAGAAACCGTACCATCCTTATTGAAAACTTTTCTAACGTAAATACCACTAATTTTTTCCGAATTGAAAATGACTTGAATAATTTCGCCGAAACACATGCCAACGAAATCCTATCAATTTATTACCATACTGATTTTCCAGGAGACGATCCTTTCAACAAAAAAAATAGCGCTGATCCCAGTGCGCGTTCGCTTTATTATGGTATTGTTG
>JBGTIS010000197.1:0-13324 GCA_041745535.1 Cyclobacteriaceae bacterium
TGGCGCAAACGCTCAAAAGGAAATTTGAAAAAATAATCAATTCCCTAATGATTGGCATTCTGATTTTTACGGTGTTTTTTATGTCTATTTCAGATGGATTCACTGAGCCGGGTACCATCAATGGGTTTGTCAAAGGCTTACTAGTATATATGGCCGTGTTGATATTCTACTGGATTCGGTTTAAAAGCATCAACAACCTGGCACTAAGCGACGACCTGAAAGTACGCCTGCGTCAGCTTATTCAAAAGCTCAGAAAAAACCTGAAACTGGAAGTTATTTTCTTTATCGTTACCTACCTAACCGCTATTGTAGCAGGCCGATTTATCTTTGGCAAAGGCACTACCGATTTGCTGAAACCCGAAGTGGTGATCACTTTTGTTTTATCAATACTGTTTATGGGTATTATTTTGGTACTTACAATCAGAAGATACAAAATGCAAATCGCTGAATTGCAAGGGTATTTGAATGAATATGAGGAAAGTATTGAAGAATAGGTTATTCCTTATCCATTCCCTTTTTAGATGGGTCCAGCATGTTAGTATCCTCTAACCAGTCGGCAAGGTGTTGTGGCCGGGAATGGATGGACTTTAAGGAAGAGCGGTCGCCCATATTAAAACCATGATGGTGATATAAAAAAAGGTAGTTATGTGGCCCAATGTAGCGTGTTTCCCTGCTCTTATAAAATAGTATATTGCTCTTTTTAAACGCCTGGTTTATACCAGTTCCTTCTCATTTTTCCGCATCAGTAATTGCCTGATACTGACCAGATGCGCCAGCAATACCAAGGGAACCACGCACCCCGGTAACCACACAAATGGGAAATACAACACGCCCACGTTGGGCTGGTCGAAGGCAAATCGCTGAAAGGGGAAAGGAGCCGAAAGTACCGCATTGGTTACAATATTGATGAGCAATGCCAGGCAAATAAAATTCCAGATCAGCAGTGCTATGGGACTTAACTTCTGCTTGTCGTATCCATAATAGGCAACAAAAGGAGCGGTAAGTCCGGAAAGTATATCAAAGTTCCGGCCTTCAAATGTCATCAGTTCCGGTACCTGCCCCTGTACAAAAAGCCAGAACAGCACCAGTTCAACGGGAACTCTGATGGTATGCAAATAAGTCAGCATTTTTGGGTCAAGGCTATCCAGAAATTCTTTTCCAGGTTTTGTTAAAAAAAGTCCGAGAATAAATAAAAGAGGTGGCACAACCAAAAGCAGAAAACGGGGAGGAAGGGTATTGGTAACCGTATAAAAGCCGGAAAGCCCTACCAGTGCCTGCACAGTGAGCCAGGCAATCAGAAGGGTGAGGGTGGTGACAGAACTTCGGGTAGCCTGGTAAAAAAGCCAGACGGTCAACAGGGTGGTGGTGCCAAACACAAAGCCAATATAAGACGGTAAATTTTCAATCATAGTGGTTTTATTATGATAAAAAGATAATCAACAAAACAATGCGTTTTGCCTTTGTGAATCAGCTAAGGGTTGCTTCATTGCTGCTCATAAAACCGGCAATCTGTTTTTCGTTGTCGTGATCACTTGCTGAAAAAGCAGCCATGATCTTTTTTCTTTCTGATTCGGTTTTGTTCTGGCTCAGTTTCTTCTTTCCCCGCAAAACTGAATTGCTTCATAAAAGCAATAATTTCGGCACGATCGGCCATCAGATATTGTTTGGGAGTATACATGGCAGCTAAACCATACGTGTTTTATCAATAACTTTACAATGGCTCTGCAAACGTAGCAAAATATATATCATTTTTTTAACAGAAAAAAAGGATTAAATATTTTCGTAGTATACACTTATATATCTAAAAGGTAACCATGAGGAGATTTGTTATAAAAACCAACCGGCTGGGCCTAAGAAAATGGGAACAGGCCGATTATACTCCATTTATTGAGATGAATCAGGATGCAGCGGTAATGAAGTATTTTCCTGTTACCATAAACAAGGAAGAAACCCAGGCACTGATCCACCGCATCGAGCAGCATTTCGATACCTATGGCTTTGGTTTTTATGCCGTGGAAACACTGGACAACCATACGTTCATTGGGTTTATCGGCTTAAAGTGGATCAGTTTTGAGAATTTCTTTACCCCCGGTGTGGAAATAGGCTGGCGACTGAAAAAAGAAGCATGGAACCAGGGTTATGCTACCGAAGGTGCCAAAGCCTGCGTATCGTATGGTTTTGAAACCCTGGGGCTGGATAAAATATTCTCGTTTACTACCCATAATAATGCGCCTTCCGAAAAAGTGATGATTAAAATTGGCATGAAAAAGGCCGGAGAATTCAACCATCCGAATATGCCGGCAGGTCATTTTCTGGAAAGGCATGTATTATACCAGAAAGTAAAGTCCTAAACCTATCTATCTAAAACGCGAAGCACATGAAACCCACCCTCACTACCTCCCGTCTTACCCTGATTCCCTTTGAAAAAGAAGACCTTGCTGTATTGCACCTGACTTTCACCAATCCGTTTGGAAGAAAGTTTTTGTGGGATGATGAAATAATTCCCCTTGAAACAACCAAAGATATTTTGACTAAAAGCGAGACTTATTTCCAGCAACACCACTGGGGGCTCTGGAAGATTTTACTTACTGCCCAGCAGCGGTATGCCGGTTTTGCAGGACTGTGGTATTTTTTCGATGAGAGTCAGCCGCAGTTGCTTTATGGCGTTTTACCTGACCAAACCAATCAGGGACTGGCTACCGAAGCGTCGGAAGCTGTGATACAATATGCTTTCGAACAGTTAGGTTTTTCTTACCTCACAGCAAGCTGTGATACGCCCCATACCGATTCAAAAAAAGTATGTGAGCGTTTGGGCATGAAACTGGTGGAAGAAAAGAATATAAATGGAAAAAGCACCACTTTTTACCGCATCGATCGGCCATAGTTTGCTTAAAAGGGTTAAACCATTATTTTTGTTGCTGTACACCCTAACTAACCCTACTGAAGCATGCGATATTTTCAACTCCGTTTTACCAGCCTGATACTGACTTTACTGGTCTTATCATTCCGTTTATCAGCACAACCTACTGAAACTTATGTACAAGTAATCGTAGCGCCGGATCGGGCCGACTGGACCTACAAAACAGGCGAAAATGTAACCTTTAATCTGTCGGTGCTACAATTTGGTAATCCTATTGAAAATGTGGAAGTGCGGTATGAAATCGGACCGGAAAAGATGGCACTGGTAACTTCTAAAACTTTACGACTGAAAGTAGGAACCACTTCTATAAAAGGGGGTACCATGAAAAACCCAGGTTTTCTGCGATGTACTGCCACCGTTACGGTAGACGGAAAAGAATACAGGGGATACGGCACCGCTGGCTTTGATCCGCTGGCCATTAAACCCACTACCACCGAGCCTGATGATTTTACTGCTTTCTGGGATAATGCCAAAGCGGAAGCTGCCGAAATTCCAATGGACGCCCATATGACCCTGCTGCCAGACCGTTGTACTGAAACGGTAAATGTGTATCATGTCAGTTTGCAAAATTACCAGCCGGGAACAAGGTTATATGGCATTCTGTCTATTCCCAAAAAAGAAGGTAGATACCCGGCGGTGCTGGAAGTGCCGGGTGCCGGCGCACGTCCGTATTATGGCGATCCTGAATTGGCCGAAAAAGGAATTATCACTTTTCAGATCGGGGTTCACGGCGTACCGGTTACCATGGACAAATCAGTATATGATGATATGATGCGGGGGGCTATTGCTGGTTACTGGAATTATAACCTGGACAATCGCGATCAGTATTATTACAAAAGAGTATACCTGGGCTGTGTACGTGCCATCGACTTTATTTTCAGTCTGCCTGAATTTGATGGCGATCGCCTGGCTGTAAAAGGCGGTAGCCAGGGTGGAGCGCTTTCCATTGTAACTACCGCTTTGGACAACCGGGTAAAATGGCTGGTGCCGTATTATCCCGCTTTGTGCGACCTGACGGGCTACCTGGAAGGAAGAGCCGGCGGCTGGCCGCACCTGTTTGCTGATAATAACAAAGATTTTAACGTAAAGAAAGATAAAATTGAAACTTCCAAATACTATGATGTAGTTAACTTTGCCCGCCATGTACAGGTGCCCGGTTACTATTCATGGGGATTTAACGACAACGTTTGTCCGCCTACTTCCATGTATTCGGCTTATAATGTAATTACCGCGCCTAAGCAATTGCTACTCGCGCAAGATGCCGCCCACTGGTCGTATCCTGAGCAGCGTGCCATTACCGATCAGTGGCTGGTAGACCAGTTGTTCGCTCATAAGAAAAGCATGAAATAGCTTATTATATTTTACAGATAAGGCATTTACCTATTACCACTCGCATCAGCTTCTGTACACCTCACAGTTCCCCTGTTTTGGTACAATTTCCTTGTATACAGGCATTAAAAGCCATTTTTTCATAATATATTTTTTAAACTTGTTCACCTATTATACACCTGAATTTTTTTTATATTTTCTTAAATTATCCTATTTTTAGGTATGGATAAGCAGGCATATAAAATGAAAACACTATTCCGCGATAATCCTGAAAAAAAAATCAGTTACTGGGTGACATTTGATAAGTGTCTATTGACTTATTGGTAAAGTGAAAAAGTTAACCCTCCTTATTTGTATGGAGCTAGGCAGTAATCTGTTTAGCTATGCGCAACCCCCTATCGATAGCCTGCGAAATTTGTTAAATCATCATATCCAACAGGATACCACACGGGTAAATTTGTTAAATAATCTGGGCTACCTGTATTGGGTAGTAAATTCCGGAAAATCAGAAGAATTGGGGCAAAAAGCGCTTACTTTGGCCAATCAGTTAAAATTCACCAAAGGGGTTGCTTTTTCTTACAGAATTATCGGTGTTTCACACTGGGCCAGAGGCAACTACGAAATGGCCCTGAGTTATCTGTTCCAAGCAGCTGAAAATTACCGCGCCGTTTCCGACGAATTAGGCATCGCGAATAGCGAAATGAATATGGGTACAGTTTTTCAGGAAAAGCTAAGTTACGAACGCGCTTTGGATTACTATTTTAACTCTTTAAAAGTATTTGAAAAATTAGGTAACCTCTCGAGAGTAACAGCTGTCTGTAATTACATTGGCGATGTTTACTACAAATTGGGTAAGCATCAGGAAGCTAATACCTATTTTGAAAGAGCTTTGGCCATTAATGATGAAATTAATTTTCCATATGGCATTTCAGAAGGATACTACAGGCTGGCTGTATTGGCCTATGACAAAGGTGAATTGGAAAAGGCACTTAGCTATGATTTGAAAGCCATTGCTATTAAAGAAACCATTAATGATAATGATGGATTGGCCAAGAGTTTAAAAAACGTGGGTAACATTTATATGCGCAAAAAGCAATATAAAAAAGCGAAACCTTACTTATTCAGGGGTGTGGAAATCGCGCGAAAAATTGGTGCCAAGCAATGGCTTAGGGACCTGTATCTTGGCTTGAAAGACATCGCTATAGCCACTCAAAACTATCCGGATGCCTTACATTATTATGAAAAATATACGACAATGAAGGATAGCATTTTGAACGAAGAAAACGCCATGCGATTTGCCGACCTGCAAACACAGATGGAAACCAAAGAGAAAGAAAAGCAAATACAGTTAAAAAAGCAGCAGATTACGCTGTTAGAGCAGGAAGCCAAGCTGGATAAGATACTGAAAAATTCTTTACTATTCGGTTTAATTTTTATAATATCAATTGCTTATTTGCTGATAAGCCGACAGCAGATAAAACTTAAAAAGAAAAGGGAAATTATAGAGAAAAACAAAGAGCTATATCAATCGCGACAGGCCCTGGCCGATATAGAACTGGAAAACGCGAAATTAAAGGAAAAAAAGTTGGAGCAGGAACTGGAATACAAAAGCAAAGAACTAACTTCTTATGCCATTAATTTTATTCAGAAGAATGAACTGATGGAAGAGCTGAAAGAAAATATAAAGCAAATCAAGAAATTTTCCAACAGCGAGGTATCGCACAAGCTCAATAGCCTGAACCGGCTGGTAGACAATACCCTAAATGTGGACAAAGACTGGGAAGATTTCAGGCTTCATTTCGAGCAAGTACACTATAATTTCTTCAAACTATTGAAAGAACACTGCCCTGAATTAAGCAACGCTGAGCTAAAGCTTTGTGCACTTATCAAGCTCAATATGAATATGAAAGAGGCAGCCTCTATTTTGGGCATTTCGCCTGAAAGTGTAAAAACAGCGCGGTATCGCCTTAGAAAAAAATTCCACCTTACAAATGGCGAAAACCTGGCCGATTTCATTATGCGCATAGAGGACACCGCCGTTTATTCCTGAGTTTTTCTAAAAGTATTATTTATATACAGACTTAGCCTTGTTTTGAAAGCCCAAAACAAGGCTAGATTTTTTAAAACCACCTGGGATCTTACCTGAATCTCCGCGCGATATTTCCAAAAATATTTTTCATATTTATTTTGGTGATTTCTTATACTTCATATAATTATCTCATTTACAAGTACTTAATAGCAAAAAAATTATTCCTGTTCACCTTTTGTCTACCTGCGAAAAGTTTTTTGCTTACCTATTGTACACCTGTAAAATAAGGATATCGTCACCACCTTCTCTAGTTTTGCCCTTGTAATTCAGACAAAGAATTCACGCGCAAATAAAAACAGTTTGTGTACAATCAATCCAATTTTTATCAACTAAATATTTTAATAAAATGAAAAACGCGAAGAAAATTTTTAATTTAATATGCGCGCTACTTGTAATCCTGTTTTCAGCGTGTAGCGAAGATGAAAATGATGGTTACCAACCAACACCGGACGAGTCGGCTTCTGTTGAACTGACCAGCAGCAATCAGTTTGGAAAATACCTGGTAGATGCAGCGGGCAGAACACTCTATTTTTTTACCAAAGATGCCAGCGGAAGTAGTGTCTGTGAAGGCGGTTGCCTGGCAGCATGGCCTGCTTTCAAAATGGAAGGAAACGATATTGGCGATGGACTGAATACCGCGGATTTTGGTACCATTACCCGCGCCGATGGTACCCAGCAAACTACTTACAAAGGCTGGCCGTTGTACTACTTTGGTGGCGATGCCGAAGCCGGACAGATCAACGGCGATGGTTCGGGTGAGGTATGGTACGTAGCCAAACCAGATTATGTGGTGATGCTGGCTACCCAGGATGTAGCGGGTGCTTCTGAAACGTACCTGGTAGACGATAAAGGCAATACGCTGTACCGGTTTACCCAGGATACAACCGACCAAAGTGCCTGCGAAGGGGGTTGTTTGAACGCATGGCCCATTTTTGATCCTGAAGCAGATGAAGTAATTGTACCTTCTGCTTTAACCGCTACCGATTTCAGTTCTTTCAGCAGAGCAGGCAATGTTTTACAGCTCACCTTCAAAGGGGTACAACTTTACTTCTATGTAGGCGATAATACCCGTGGGGATGTGAATGGCATTGGCATAGAAAACTGGCTGATTATTGGTAAAACTGCCATCGCCGGCGAAATCTAATTAAAGGTTCATACCGCCGGTACTTGTATACAATGTACCGGCTTAATCATCATTCACATCATGGTTCATTTCACAAACAGTTTAAAAATTCTGGTAGGAGCTTTCTGGATAACTGGTATTTTGGGTTTCCTTCAGGCTTGCACCTACGACGTATTACCCGAACCGGCAGATTGCGGCAATGCCCCCCTTGTTAACCTGGGTAACGTAGAAGATGCGAATTGTGGACAAGCCACCGGCAGTATTGCCGTATCAGCTTCCGGGGGAACAGGTTTTTTAAGTTTCAGCATCAATGGGAACAACTTCCAAACTGAACCTGTATTTTCAGGTTTAAATGCCGGTTCTTATACCGTTACTGTAAAGGATGAAAACAACTGTACCGCTACGCTGGAAACTATTGTAAAAAATAGTGACGGACTCAACATCACAGTAAGTACCACAGACGCAGGGTGCGGCACCGCCAATGGTTCTGTCAATATTAGCGCAATAGGTGGTGAAGTACCGTACCAGTTTAAAATAGATGGAGGAGGTTTTCAGGCTAAAAACACCTTTACCGGACTTCCTAACGGAACCCATACCGTTACGGCAAAAGACGCGTCAGGATGTGAAATCACCCAGGAAGTGACCTTAGCATCCGGAATCGCGTTCGAAAGTGTTCAGGCCATTATTAAAAGCAATTGTGCCATCAGCAGTTGCCATGGTGGCAGTACAGCGCCTGATTTCAGAAAAGCTGATAATATCAAGAGCAGGGCAGCTACCATTAAATCCCGTACCGGTAGTAAATCCATGCCGCCGCCTTCCAGTGGATTGAGTTTAACCAGTGACGAAATAGAGAAAATTGCCTGCTGGGCCGATGATGGAGCGCTACTCAGTAACTAGCCCATTGTCTGCCGAAGTATGATCATAATTTAGGCACAATAAAATTATAAAAATATGAAAAGCTTTATTAAAAAATACTACATAATCGGGTTAATTCTGATGGCATTAGGGTTAGCTTCTGTTAGTTATGTGTACAACAAGCCACATCTTAATGTAAAAAATGAAGAACCGGATTTTGAATTAACCTCTGACGAGTTATTCAAACAGTTCAGTCTGGATGAGACTACTGCCAATACCCGCTATTTGAATAAAATCGTTCAGGTCAGCGGGAAGCTGGCAGAAATTTCAGGAAACGATCAGGGAAATACGGTACTGGTATTAAACACACCCTCTGCCATGAGCAGCATTCGCTGTACGCTGAGCGCCAGTCAGTCAACTATTATCGCTGAACTGGGCGAAGGCATGTCGGTAAGCCTGAAAGGAATTTGTACCGGTATGCTGATGGATGTAATACTGGTAGATTGTGTATTAACCTATCCCTGACCAACCAATTTTTAATTAAAAACGGCCTGCTTTTCATACCCTGCAGGCGCCCTTATTCTTTCTTTAAACTATTTAATAATTAAAACAATGAAAAAAACAAAATACGCTTTAATAGTCCTGATCGCAACAGGAATGTTCATTGGCGCCGGGCACAATACTTTCGCGCAGGATAAATTTATCACCAAAAACGGGCATGCTTTCTTCTATTCGGAAGCTCCGTTGGAAAACATTGAGGCGCATAACAATGAAGTGCTCAGCATAATAGATTTGAGCAACAATGCCGTAGTGGTAGACATGCTGATGAAATCGTTTTCCTTTGAGAAATCGCTGATGCAGGAACATTTCAACGAGAATTACATAGAATCGGATAAGTTCCCCAAAGCCTCGTTTAAGGGAAGTTTTACCAGCAGCGAGCCCATCAATCCTGAAAAAGATGAGATATACGAAGTAGAAGTAACCGGCGAATTAACCATTCATGGCATCACCAAATCGCTTACTACCAAAGGTACTATCGAGGTAAAAGACAAGCAGATTTTTGTGCTAGCGAAGTTTCCGGTAGCCGTGAAAGACTATGACATCAAGATTCCTAAAATTGTGGTGGACAACATCGCCGAAGTAGTAGAAGTTACCATCGACCTTAAATATAATCCATTCAGTAGTTAGTTGTGTGAACGTCATTGTGTGGTAATAAGCCGATTGCGGAAATTTTACCTCCATTTTGTGAGTTATTGTTCTGGTAAAAACTATCCGTCTGTACGGATATCCCTGGCGGGTTCTGCCAGAGAAGCACAATGACTATTCATTTAACATCAAAAAGCATCAACACATGAAAAGGTTTTTAATCACTACAATTATATTTCTGATAGCTTCCTCAAGCGGATTCACACAGGATAACCTGATGGATTTACTGGAAGCGGAACAGGCTGATCAGATCAATTTTACGGAAGCTACGTTTAAAAGCACCCGCCTGATCAACGGACATACCATTGAAACCCGCAAAAAGGGGGTGTTTGAATTTGTAATTTCTCACCGGTTTGGCCGTGTTAATTCCGGGGCCTATGAGTTTTTTGGGCTGGACGGAGCCAACATCCGCCTGGGTTTGGAATACGGATTAGCCGACCGGCTGAACATTGGGGTAGGCAGAAGTTCTTTCGAAAAAACCTTTGATGGTTTTATCAAATACAAATTATTAAAACAACGTACCGGGGCAAGAAGTATCCCTTTTTCGGTGGTGGCTTTTTCCAGCATGGCTATTAAAACCCTGAAAAATGAGGAAACAGACGCGGTAACTGATTTTTCTTCCAAACTAACTTATACCTATCAGTTACTGATTGGCAGGAAAATGGACAACCGGCTTTCTTTACAGTTAGTTCCTACCCTGATCCACAGAAATCAGATTGTGGAAAGTGCCGGTGAAAACGATTTGTATGCGCTTGGAATCGGTGGTCGGTATAAAATTACCAACCGCCTTACGCTAAATGCCGAGTACTTCTACCGCTACGATATAAAAGAACCCGACAACTTCCAGAATGCTTTGTCTGTGGGAGTTGATATTGAAACAGGGGGGCACGTTTTCCAACTGCACCTGACTAACTCCCGCGCTATGGTTGAGAAAGGTTTTATTGGAGAAACCACCGGCGATTTCTTCAAAGGCGATATCCATTTTGGCTTTAATGTATCCAGGGTATTTAATGTAAACACAAAGTAATTCAGCTATATGAAAACAGCTAAAACTAACCCGATAATTGCTACTGAAAAAGTTCCGGATCAATATGGGTTTTTTACAAAGTTAAAAATAAAATGGGGGGCTACTTCCATTTTTCAGATCATTGCCACACTGGCAGCTTTTAGTCTGGCAGGTAGTACGGTAGTATTAATCCGACCTATGTTTTTTTCGTGGCTGGGATATACCGATCAGACTTCATTTTTGCTGAAAACGGTAACTTATATTCTTTTTATCATACCCACCTATCAGATATTACTACTGATTTACGGTTCATTATTAGGACAGTTTTCTTTTTTCTGGCAGAAGGAACAACGGTTCGTAAAAAGAATAAGCTCGATATTTTCTAATAGTAAAAAACACTAGAAGACTTAGTTCTCCGAGTGTTGTTTTGATATAGGTGGTGGAAATTTTGGAAAACAGAAATTTTGAAAAACGAAAAACGATGATAAACAGCCATCCGGCCACAGCGCCCAAAACACCTACCCCTACCGCCGATAGAAAATCAGAAGGACCATGATATACATACTCCCCTAACAGCCAGGTAGGCCCATACCCGATTGGGTTAACAAAATAAATATGACATATGCCGCGCGACTGGATATAAAGGCAGGGATCAACACCTGGTAATATTCTACCGTGCCTGTGGCGCAGAATTTCCAAGCGAGTAGCGCACCAAATAATGCTGTAAAACCGGATGCCATTCCGGCTAAGGTTAGCGAGCGCAAATCTTCCCCCTCCAGGCGTAATTTTCTGCCAAGCCAGGTGCCTGTGGAACCAGTAACCTGCACCAGCGGTGCTTCCGGACCAATGCTGCTTCCGGCCGCAATACCAATCATGGATTTAGGATCCAGCCTTCCTCCTTTAAACCGGATGTTATTCACAATCAGGTCTATTTCGCCGGGGTCGCCAATCCGGTAGATAATCAGGACACCAGCAGTCCGGCGGCCGTCATCAGTGGGATGAGTACCCAGCCGGAAAGCAGCATACTTTTGTGCATCGCGAATTCCAGCACCACCCAGTACAGGGCCGCGATAGCTCCGCCTATCAGGCCCATAATCAGCCAGAATAAAAACTGCTTGCTTAGCACAAATGGATTAAGCTCTAATTTTTCATTAATCCTGTTGCGAATATTGATATACTTTCTTTTCTGCTGGAACCCTAACATGTCGTGCTACGCTCGGCGCAAAGGTAGGTGCCGGAAGGAAAAAGGCACAATTAAATACAGATTTCTAGAAATTATAGCCTGCATTTCTTACCTGCCAGCTTCAGCTATCTATTAGATTTGAACATTATAATTACAGGCTGAAGCTTAATCCGATCAGCCTGCTTTTATTATATTAAAACCGGTTTGAAATGCTTAGGATTTTGGAGGACGGTAGCGAGCCCTTTTGTAACGGAAAGTAAAGCGTTGCTATCATGATGCACTGGCAGGTTGGTTCTGGCTTCAAGCCTTTGTTTGAGTCCTCTTAAAAGGGAGCCGCCGCCCGTTAAATATATGCCATTTCCATAAATATCACCAGCCAGTTCTGGCGGACATATCTCAAGCGCCTGAAGGATGGCCTGTTCTATTTTAGTGATAGAATTATTTAAAATAAAAGCTATTTCCCGATGACTTATCAGTTTCCCCACAGGCAGCCCGGTTACTAAATCTTTGCCAATTACCGAATAGGGCTCAGGTACATTATCCGGATTTTCTGTAGCGGAACCGACTTTAATTTTCAGCGCTTCGGCTATTTTGCTGCCGATAGACATGTTGTGATTTTTTTTGAAGAAATCCTGAATATCTTCATCAAAAGTATCGCCCGCGATTTTGATAGACTGGTACGAGACAATGCCTGAAAGTGATATGATCACAATTTCGGTGATGCCGCCGCCTATATCTACTAAAAATTTCCCGTCAGGTTCCTGAATATCCAGTCCCATTCCGATAGCGGCAGCAAGAGGCTCAAAGAGTAAAAATGTCCGATTTGAGTTAAACTGCACCAGGGCATCGCGCAGGGCTCTGCGTTCCACTTCGGTGGTATCGTAAGGAACGCCTGCCAACACATAATCGAACCCGTAAAAAAGAGAGGCTTTGGAGTAGATATTATTTACCAGACACCGTAACAGGCAATTGGCCGAATCAAAATCCACGATTACGCCTCCCTTCAATGGTTTGATAACTTTCAGATATTCGTTGGCTTTGCCCAGCATTTCATAGGCTTCCAGCCCTACTGCTTTTACCCTGTTACCAGGTTTGTGCAACGCGATGCAGGAGGGTTGGGAAAAGTAACTAAATTCCTTATTGGTAAGTATCGTATTGCTGTTTCCCAGATCTATGGCAATGCCCGTCCCTTTTTTTAAATTAATACCAAACATTTAGTTGAAAGGGCTAATTTGATTTGTTTTATCCACTTGCATCTCTGGTTTAATTATCAGGAGTTAATCACTTTCAGTACTTTGTACTGCCTTACCGCTCCATGTACTTCCCATTCCACTACATCTCCTTCCTCATACCCGATTAGCACCATGCCCAAAGGGGAGAGGATGGAAATTTTGTTCTTCTTAGGGTTTGCCTCAGCGGGGAGTACAAATTTTACCTTTAAACGCACGTTCAGCGTATTTTCTAATAATTCCACTTCTGAATTAACCCTGATAACCCCACTTGGCGTTTTATCTTCGGCCACTACAAAAGCTTGTTCCAGCTCTTTAGAAAGCCGGGAATAGGTATATGGCGATACCACCTTATTATTATAATTGATAAAGTTCGATATCAAA
>JBGTIS010000198.1:0-10643 GCA_041745535.1 Cyclobacteriaceae bacterium
AATTTCCTGGTTGGTGTAACCAATAGAGGAGAAAACCAATACATTAGACCCTTCTGGTACCGTGATCTGGTAGTTACCATCGGTATCAGTTACAGTGCCGGTAGTAGTACCTTTTACCAACACATTTACTCCGGGCAAAGCGCCTTCGCTGGTAGCAGCTACATTCCCGGAAATTACTTTCTGGGCATACACACTACTTGCCATAATACAGACAAGTATTAGCGTAACCGCTAATTTAAAACTTAAAAAAATTTTCATAGGAATTTGTTTGAGAGGTTGAGAGTAAAATTTAATTCATTAGCTAAAGTTCAAGTTTATCTTTTATTATTGTTTTGAAAAAAATACATTTTAGACCTAAAAAACCTGCTTCTATTTGTAATATCGCAAATTTTATGAGTATTTCCGTAAGATAACATAATTTTTTAAATGTACTCTTTACACTTTTTATTTAAACCCTATTTTTATCATTATAGCGTATTGATTACCACTTATTTGTATGGTTGATGGGTTTTCAGAATAATAACCATAATGAGTGGATAGGATTTACCTGATCCTGCAAAATACTGGCGTTTCACTGCAAAAAGCTAGGATTTCTTCAGAAGCTGGTATAAATCACAATCAATAAAAGCTGTCACATGATCAAGAATTATTTGCTTATCGCCCTGCGGAATTTTCAGAAGCACAAAACCTTCACCCTCATTAACCTGCTGGGCCTTGCCATTGCACTGGGCTGTTCTATTTTGATTTATATGTTTATTGAGCATGAATTTACATTTGATAAGTTTCATGTTTATAATGATCGTATTTACAGAGTAGTGGCGGTAGAGAAAAATCTTGACAATGGCATGCAGGATTACACTATTTCTCAACCCTATCCTGTGGGTCCGACTTTGCAGGAAGACATGCCGGAAGTAGCGCGATTCGTACGCACCTCTTTTGAGGTGAAGAAATTTATAAAAAAGGGTACGGATGTGTATGAGGAGAAATTTGTTTTCGCGGATTCTACCTTATTCAATGTGTTCACCTTTCCGCTGCTGTATGGAAACGCTGCTTACGCACTAAACAAACCCAATGCAGTAGCCATTAGCGCCAAAGCTGCCGGAAAATATTTTGGCGATACCAATCCGCTGGGGCAAACCCTGAGCATCCGGGTAGGCGAAACCTTTGAAGATTATGAAGTTACAGCAGTATTCCATGATATTCCATCCAATTCAACCCTTCGTGCCGATTTTTTTCTTTCTATGATAGAAGAAAGTGTGGCAAAAGTTCAAGCAAATTTTCTCAACCCGGATGCCAACTTGTGGTATGTGTCGTCCTTTACCACGTATGTGCTGCTACACGAGAAAGCTTCTGTGGCAGGATTGGACGAAAAGCTGGCCAAAGTTCGCAATCAGTATTTTCCGGAAGAAGCTGAGTTTTTACGCAAAAGAAAGGAAGAGGCATGCGAAGACCTTGCCCGTACTTACCTTTTGCAAAACCTTACCGATATTCACCTGAATACCGTCTTTCCCAGGCAGGGAACGGGCAGTAAACCTATTTATTCGTACATACTGGCGGGTATCGCAATCTGTATCCTGCTCCTTGCTTCCATTAACTTCACCTTACTTTCTATCAGTCGTTCCCATAGCCGGGCTAAAGAAGTAAGCATCAGAAAAGTAGTCGGAGCAAGAAGAAGTCAGTTAATTGTACAATTCTGGGGCGAAGCCCTGCTTACCAGTCTGTTCGCCCTGGTGCTGGCATTGCTGCTAAGTGGACTGGCGCTACCGCTGTTCAATGCAAAGGCGCAGAAAGAACTTTCATTAAGTACCTTGTCGCAACCGGCTTCTCTGGTAATTTTGCTTGCCATTACTTTACCTACCGGTATTATCGCAGGCGCCTATCCATCTTTGTTGCTGGCGGGTTTGAATGTGCAGACCGTTTTTAAAAGCAAACTGAGCACCGGAAGATCTGGTACTGTTCCGCATTTATTACTAACCACCCAGTTTGTACTGCCAATAATTTTCCTCTCCGTTACCGCTGTAATGATTGCCCAACTCAGGTTTATGCGACAAAAAGACCTGGGCTTTGAGACGGAACAGATACTGGTAATTGAGAACAATGCCACAGAACAAGCCCAGACCTACGACCGGTTTAAGCAACTGGCACAACAGCAAATCCCGGTGCGGGCAGTTACCCATACCGATGCAGCCTTTACCAAATCGAGTATAGTATTCGGTATGCGCGAACGCGAAGAGGATAAAATGCAATTTGTGTGGGCTTACCATGTGAAACCGGAGTTTTTTGACATGCTGGAGATCGAATTTGTAGCGGGCAGGACATTCAATGAAGCACTGGCTTCTGACACTACAAATGCCATGATTGTAAATGAAGCTTTTGTGAAAACTTTCGGCTGGACCGACCCCATCGGTCAGGAAATAGAAGGGGATAAGATCATTGGGGTAGTAAAAGATTTTCATTTTCAGTCGCTGGCTAACGACATCGCGCCGGTTGCCTTTTACCTGCCCAAAAAAAGAAATGATCTTAAATACATACTGGTGAAACTGCAAAGCGACCAGCTATCCCAAAGTATTGCGGCACTATCAAACCTCTGGAACCAGGTAGGTAGTGATTTACCTTTTCAGTACAGTTTTCTGGATGAGGACATGCAGGCTTTGTATAAAGAAGATGCCAGGTGGACACAAATTTTAGAATGGATATCCGCTTTGTCTGTGTTCATTGCCTGCATGGGACTGATTGGTGTGGTAGGACTAAACGTAGCAAAGCGCAACAAAGAAATCGGCATCCGCAAAGTGCTAGGGGCTTCGGTAAGCAGTATTTTACTCTTGCTCTCTAAAGATTATATCAAGCTCATTCTCATTGCTTTGGTCATAGCTATTCCCGTTGCCAACTATTTTGTTACCGAATGGCTGCAAAGCTTTGCCTACCGCATAACGGTAAGTTGGTGGTTATTTGCTATTCCGGGCGTATTGGTGTTGCTAATCGCGCTCATTTCCGTAAGTGGGCAATCCATCACAGCAGCACGGACCAATCCGGTAGATAGTTTAAGGAGTGAGTAATTAGCTTGTAGAAAGAATGGATTATTAAGAAAATGATGCTAACTTTATTCTTAAAAGACGAATTATGATAGTAGAATACATAAAAACCGCCATGAAGAAGGCCCAATATGAGATATTGGAAGATCATACTTTTTATGGAGAAATTCCTGGCTTTGAGGGCGTTTATGCGAATGAATCTACCCTGGAGGATTGCAGAGATGAACTTGAGTCTGTACTGGAAGATTGGATTTTATTTAGTCTGACCCAGCAGCTACCATTACCTGTAGTGGATGGGGTGAAGCTAGAAGTTAAAAAAGTAGCTTGATGCCAGTTATCGGTCCTGTCAAAAGAAAGGAATTAATCCGTTATTTAAGAAAGCTTGGATTTGAAGGCCCTTTTTCAGGCGGTAAACATCAGTTTATGCTCAAGGATAAACTCCGACTTACGTTGCCCAACCCTCATCAACAAGAGATTTCTCAAGCTTTGCTCCAAAGATTCTTAAGCAGGCCCAGATTACAAAAGAAGTATGGGAGGTTTTATGAAGCTTTCTTAGGTGTGTTATCTCTTACTAGAAAACCTGCTTCCCACTCAGCATGATTCTTCCTCTCGTTGAAAAACCCGGAAGGAAATCTACCCGGACTATACTTTTAGCTACAAACTGATTGCTGATGAATTGATGCGCAAACACCAGGAAGACACGCTTTTCTTCCGCATGATCATTAGCTTTACCATAGCCAGTATGCTCATCAGTTGTTTTGGCTTGTTTGGCATCACCGCTTTTACAGCCCTACAACGCACCAAAGAAATTGGCATCAGAAAAATACTGGGCGCTTCGGTTGCCAGCATTCTTGTACTGCTTTCTAAAGATTTTGTAAAACTGATCGTGATTGCCTTTGTACTGGCGGTGCCGGTAGCCAATTACTTTATGGCGGAATGGCTGCAAAGTTTCGCTTATCGGACTGAACCGCACTGGTGGCTGTTTGCGCTACCTGGTGTGGTGGTACTGCTTATTACCCTGCTTTCGGTAAGTGGCCAGAGTTGGAAAGCTGCCCGACGAAATCCGGTGGATAGTTTGAGAAATGAGTAGCCAGTACCTGTATCCTATTCAGTTTAATGTACATATTTAAATAATAAGCCTGTCATCCCAAAAGTAAGACTCTCTGTTTACAATCTTAATGTTTTTCTCCTGAAAATCCGGATGAGCTGTATTGATTATGTAATTATATTCATTCGGTATAACGGCAGAGGGTATCCTCAACACCAAAGAACTTTTATTCTGATACCAGTGGCTGCCCAATTGCTGTAACAATGGGTATGCGTTTTCCTGCCGCCAAGGCTGGGGCAAATCCTTTTGTTGTAGATTTGAGAAAAGTGCTTCCTCATCTGAAATATGGATAACCACTACTGTATACGCGTTATTAGGTTGAATAGCTGACCGATGTACTACCATTTCTAAGGTAGCCAGTGATCTTGAACCTGCTGTGTAGATTACATATTCGTTTTCATAATTCCACCGGTTGGCAGCGCCCGATGCGATAAGGTAATGAGCATATTGTGTTCTGCTTATTCTAAAAACCTCCACTGCTATAACTATACATTATCTCCATATTCTATGGCAGTGAGACGGCTATCAATGAACTTGATACCACTAATTGTATTAAGATAGCTCATGGGTTTTTTCTTTCCTACATAAAAATTCTCTGTTTCTAGCCAGCGACTAAATTTTTCCTGTGTTCCAAAAACCTCTATACCGTGTTTCATTAATGCAATTAATAAGATGGTATGCTCCTGCAAATCTTCTTTAATGGTAGTATCTGTACTTTTATAAGTACGATAAGTTTTCACATTAATATTCAGCCAGTTGGCTATTACTTCATCACTAAATGTTACAAGAGATTTTAGTACTTTTAAACTCTTTGAGGTAATTGTTTTGCTGTCGATAAGATTTAACAGCTCAATTGGGTTGATTTTAGCAGGGATATGGTCAATCATAGATGCTTCTGTTATTAACACAATACCAATTTAGCCAATTTTACCTTTTTAAACAAGTAATTTTACCTTTTCAATTACTATACCTTGCTTACTTATTGGGAATTCACCAATCCGGAAGCTGCACTCCAACATAAAAGTAGTATTTTGCCCCAGTTGAGAAAAGGGGAGTTATTCGGAGGGTTAGCGGACAAACCTGGAAAGCTGTCCAACGAAATCCGGGAGATAGTTTAAGGAATGAATAAAGATTAGAATGTGATGTTAAAGTTAAAAATCAGCGATTCTATTTTGCCGTCGCCTAAAAACTGCTCCTCGAAGTTTCCTTCTTTGAGGTCAAAACGGTATACATCCTTGTCATCCGGATCGACAATAAAATATTCCCTGACGCCTGCTTTTTCGTAGTTGCGAAATTTTTTATTGTAGTCGTAAAAAACCGTGCCCTTGGAACTCACTTCAATCACTACATCCGGAAATCCATGATCCTGCATCAGTTCAGCCCGCTCACTCGCATACAAAAAAATATCCGGCTGGTATACGTTTTCTTCATCCAGATGCACATCCATTGGGGCAATCATGACATGAAATGGATTGCTCTGATTGACAAGCACTTTCAACTGAAAAGCGATTTCCATTAGAATTTCCTGGTGTTTTTTTGTGGGACTAGGCATATTTACAATTTTTCCTTCAATAAGTTGATATTTCGCGCCTTCCGGAAGTTGGTTATAATCTGCTACGGTGGCCTTTTTTGGAATGGAAATGGCTTTCATGTATCTGTAATTTTTTACCTGTTCATACGTAAAATAACATACAAAAGATAGTTCAGGAATTACTCATTTACAAATTCTGGCTATTGGCATTTAAAACGCTAACTTTCTGCCAGGGTTAACAACAAACTATTATTGTAGATGCGAATAGACTTAAAACACTTTTTTCTTTATACATCTTTTCTGATTCTTATCTGTTTTGCCGCCTTCTCTCAAAACACAGTCCGCCTTGGCGCGGAACGGATAGAAGTGTACCTGCCTGAGTTGTCAGGCAAAAAAGTAGGCATGGTGGTCAATCAAACCTCCATTATGGGAAATACGCATCTGGTAGACACATTACTGAGCCGGGGAGTAAATATCACCGGTATTTATGCGCCGGAACATGGCTACCGGGGCACCACGGAAAGAGGAAAAACGGTGGCTGACGACAAAGATGAGGCTTCCGGAATTACCATTTATTCCATTTATGGTGCCAAGAAAAAGCCTTCGCCTGAGGTGCTAAAAAATGTGGAACTGATGATTTTTGATATGCAGGATGTAGGCGCCCGTTTCTTTACCTATATTTCAACCCTGCACTACATTATGGAAGCCTGTGCTGAAAATAACATAGAACTTATGGTGCTGGATCGCCCGAATCCGATTGGACATTATGTGGATGGGCCGGTACTGGACCCTACATTTAAATCGTTCATTGGTATGCACCCCATACCCATTGCCCATGGCATGACCATCGGAGAGTATGCGCAAATGATCAATGGAGAAGGCTGGCTGGCAAACGGCGCGCAGTGTACACTGAAAGTAATTACTTTAGAGAATTACACCCATCAGACTTTTTATCAGCTACCAGTTCCGCCCTCGCCCAACCTGCCGGATATGAAATCTGTTTACCTGTATCCTTCTATTTGCTTATTTGAGGGCACTTCGGTGAGTGAGGGACGTGGCACCTATAAACCGTTTCAGCAATTTGGAACGCCTACCTATACACCGCGAAATCATTCTTTTGTGCCCAAACCGATTCCCAGCATGAGTTCTGACCCGAAGTTTGATGGACAAACCTGTTATGGATACGATTTATCAGAAACACCTATGGAAGAACTTCAGGCCATTGACCACATCAGGCTGGCATACCTGCTGGAATTCTACCAAAAAGCCGCGCATAAAGAAAAGTTCTTTCAGCAATCGTTTAATTCGCTGGCAGGTTCCAAACAGTTGCAGCAACAGATTATAGCCGGAAAAACAGAAGAAGAAATCAGAGCCAGCTGGCAGGCAGGCTTGGAGGATTTTAAACTGAAAAGAAAAAAGTATTTATTGTATCCGGAATAAATAACTAGCGCATTATCCAGCATAAACAATCTACTTCCCTTCATAATCTTTCGCATCATGGCCGGCTTATTACAAACAGTTTCACTGCTAAGCCTGCTTATTGTTTGTTCATCTTTTCGTAAAGTAAAGTTAAAGGAAACATAACTTTGATTTGTTTCTTCTCTGACCGAAAAGATCTATTTTTCATTTTTTAAACTGAATATTTCAGGCAATTACCTGTTGAAAAAGGTAAGGTATAGGCATTCTGTTCATTAGTTTTGCCGAAAAACTAAAAACACAGCAAATAATAAAGCCTCTTTTAGAAATATTTTATAATTTGTACTGAATACTACATTTAATAAATTTTTCACGCGTCCTATCCACCAGTTAAATTCCGAAAAGTGGCATGAAATGTCTGATGAAAGCATTTGGGAAGCTTTCAGAATGGGCAATCATGATGCGCTGGAATATATGTACAACACTTATGTCCGCGATTTGTACAACTATGGTTATCAGGTACAGCCCGATGAGGTCCTGGTAAAAGATGGTATTCAGGAAGTATTTATTAATCTGTGGCGCAACAGGGAAAACCTGAGCCAGCGGGTTGCTATTAAATATTATCTTTTTAAAGCCCTCCGCAATCAGTTATTAAAATATATAGCCAGAAGCAACAAAGGCCAGCGCGTAAAACTTACTGAAATTACCGAAAGTGTGGTTTGGGAAAACGACCACGAGCATGAATTGATTGTGAATGAGCTTTCCCGAAAAAAAACCAATTGCTCGCTTCGGCCATCGGGCAACTTCCCCCCCGCCAGCGTGAGGTTATCTATCTCGTTTTCTACAAAAATATATCTTACGAGGAAGCGGCTGACATTTTATCCATTAATGCGAACAAATGTTATATAAAAATTTTACAACTGAAGATTTCGCGCGGGATAAAACCTTCCGGCAATGGGTGCTGCAGCCCAACCCTTCTTCCAACATCTTCTGGAACAGATTTCTATCGGAAAATCCTGATAAACGAACAGTCGTAAAACAGGCCAGCGCCATTGTGCGGGAGATGCGGTTTCCGGACCCTCTGGGTGCGGGAATATGCAGAAAGAGTCGCTAAGGTAACAAAGATGATAGCCTGTGCTAAGCAAAGCTATGAGTGCCTTCACGCCACTACCATATTGAACTGGCGCTGTTACAGGTTCAGGAAATACGCCTTTTACTTGCTTTCCACAGCATGGACAATTGCATTGAGCTAACCTATATTCGGTTACTTCCAGCCTTGGGTCAGGAAGATCAAATATTTGCCGACGTTCTTTTATATCTAAGGCTGTTGCTGATAAATCCGCTACACAATTACATGTCCTAGCAACGCGCAATTGAATGTAATCAGGGCAGTCTACCATTTTAAGTGTATTCCCTGTATGTCAGGCTTGCCCTCCACGTTTACCTCCTTTACTCCTGGGAAAGGCTGGCTTTTTCCGCAAACCATCACTGGAAGGAGGTTTATGACTGTTGTGGCTGTCCTGCTCTAAACGACGCTCCATTTCTCCTACGCGAACCATTAATTCCTCAATGATCTGAGCCTGCTTGAGAATCAGTCTATGACATTCTTCTATGGTAGTGGGTAATTGCATACAGTCAATTTCTTTTATCCTATACGTTTTTCTCCCTATCTTGTTAGTTGACCTAAATAGTTACAATGATTCATACATAACCCTTTTGAATTACCTGGGAATTACCGCTTCCAGACTTTTCTTATACATGCGGCCTACCGGAACAGAAAAATCGCCAAACAAAATGCGCCCGCCTTTGAGGATATTAATTTTATCTTCGGCTACCAGATATGATTTATGCACCCTGATCAGTTTTTTTAGGTTTGAAAATTGTCGCGCCACCGTTTTTAACGAACCTTTTACGATAATTTTTTCCTTACAGGTCACCACCACCGAGTAGTCTTTCAGGCCTTCTACGTACATGATATCATCCAGATCGATTTTAATCTGTTTGGTACCACTTTTCAGAAAAATATGTTTTTGTGGAAAGTCTTCGTGGTCATTACCTGTATCTGGTATATGTTCATTTTGTGTTATTTTCTTTTTATAAGGATCAAAACTGAGTTTTAATGCCACCGTAAGCAGCAGATACCAGCAGGTCGTTATAAAATTGTAAGGCACTGCATAAAAAAAGTGCTTGCTTTCTATATCTCCAATTACGTAGCCATAGAGATAAATGTCATACAGGTTTTGTATGGTTACATATACGGAAATGGCGATTAGCAACAACAGGCAATACAATACATATTTTCTGCGGGCAAAAAACCGGGGAATGAGATAATACAGATTGAGATAGGCCAGGGAAATAATCAAGCCCAGCCGCGCAATTACACACAGAACAAAATGATTCAGACCTGCTTTTTCTATGAGGTAACGCCGGTCGTACAGGAAAATGACCGTAATCACCAGCCAGAAAAGCAAGTGTATTACTTTTTTATATTTTTCCCCAATCTTCATATTCAAAATTGCTTTTCATCAAATAACCGGATAAAGCGCGACATAATACAAGTCCGGTAGATGAACGACTTATTTAATATAGGAAAGAATCTGCTGATTTGCATGAGGATGTTTCTTTTTATTATGGAGGTTAGCGGCAGGAAGTCGGAAGACGGAAGTCCGAAGCTAAAACTACCGTCTTCCGATTTCGGTCTTCCAGCCTTCGGATACACTATTCAGTTAACCCTTATCTATTTTAGAAGCGGTTGGTATACTTTTTTTTGATCATTCATTTAATAAATCCATATTGACAACATCACTTTTTCAAAACACATTTAACTTTATCCTATGAAAACGCAACGATTCTTAATTGTTATAACGGTGATTAATCTCCTCATTTTAACGTCCACCCTGTTTAGTGCCAACTCGGCTGTGCCGTCAGAAATTGTACCTGTACTTCGTGGTCATGCCTTGGAACTCGTGGACGACCTCGGACGTGTTCGTGCGGAGATCAAGGTGCTTCCGGCAGACCCTCATGTGAAAATGCCCGATGGCACAACAGGATATCCGGAAACCGTGCTATTGCGGCTGATTGATTCGGAGGGTGGTCCTAACATGAAGCTTTCGGCTACCGAAGACGGATCGGGGCTTGTTCTGGGCGGCGAGTCAGGTTATGTGCAGATTCTGTCGCGAGGTGCCAACCCCTTTATAAAGATTGTCCCCAAAGATGGGCAGGAGCAGGTGATCAAACCGTAGGGTTTGGAGCAGCAGCACAGTCAGAGCAATGAACATAACCAAGCTCTGCATCCAATAGCCATCTGTAGGGCAGTTTTTTGTACTATAACCTTCTTACTACCAGCAATAATTATTTATCAATAAAACTGTATAACATGAAAAATTTAAAGTATATCTCAGGTTTGTTGTTCATGGCAGCAGTTGTATGTTTTATTGTTTTTATTTCCTGCAGAAATAAAGATACCGCGATGGTTTCGCCTCAGGGCGCCATTACCCTTACAGGTTCTATGCAGGAGGAAAGAGCCGTTCATACCTCCACTTTTCTACCCAATGGG
>JBGTIS010000199.1:0-5424 GCA_041745535.1 Cyclobacteriaceae bacterium
GCCAAAATTAAAATCTCCCGATTCCCATTTGTCCAGCGTCAGAAAGCTGGTGCCGGCATAGTTGGCTTCATAGCCCAACACCCGGTCCAGTTCCGTAGGATGCCCTACTGATTCGTGGATGGTGAGGAAAAGCTGCGACGGATCAATTACCAGATCGTATTTGCCAGGCTGCACCGATTTGGCCTTGATTTTTTCTTTAACATGCGCTACCGCTTCGGTTACATCTTCCAGCATGTCGTACCGGTCTTTGTACATGGTAATAATGCCTTTGATCTTCTCATCATCCTTAGGCACCAGGTATTCGTATCCCATGCCTCTTGGGGCACTCAAGGCGTTACGCGTCTGGAACTTGCCGCCTTCCGGATCAATTTTCGTCACCGTAAACGTAGGCCAGAGCCGGTGTATATCCTGATCGATGTACGAACCTTCGGTGGAAGCGAAATATTTCTGTTCGTTTACCAGAAACAAAGCTGAATTCACGTAACTGGCGCCCTGGGTCATGGCCGCGTTGTTTACGGAAAGCAACAGGTCTACCTTATCTTTGATCGGAACTTCAAACGCGTTGATCTCAACAGGCGTTTTCCAGCTTACTTCTCCATATCCTTTTTGCGGCGCCAGTTGTACAGGTTCCGTAAGCAGCCTTGCGTTTTCTTTGGCAATGGCTACGGCAGTTTCCGCTGCTTTGGCAATGCCGTCGGTGTCCAGTTTATCGGTAGCGGCAAATCCCCAGCAGCCATTGGCAATTACCCGTATGCCCATGCCATACGATTCGGTATTGGTGATGTCTTCCACCTGGTTTTCGCGGGTGGTAATGAACTGATTCAGGTAACGGCCAATGCGCACATCGGCATAAGAGGCGCCTTTGGCACGGGCAGCATTCAGCACCACATCGGCCATTTTCTTTTTGATGGCTACATCTACGGGTGTCAGGGCTTCCGCTACGGTAACAGGTCTGCCAATAATGGGTATATGCGGCAACATGGTAGCGCCCATTCCCATTCCTGATACATACAAAAAGTCTCTTCTTTTCACGATAAACCGGATTAAAGTTAATATATTATATCAATCTGCTTACACCGCATCCGACAGAGAAGTGAAAGTGAAATCCCGGATCTTCATGGGTGGAATCATGTAATTGATATTGGATTCACCACTGACGGTCCGCTCGGTTTTACCCAGTTCTTCCAGGTTGTTCAGCATAATAATCGGACTTTCGTTGAAACGGAAGTTTTTGACGGGAAACTTAATGGCACCATTTTCAATATAAAACGTACCATCGCGGGTAAGGCCGGTTAACAACAACGTTTGCGGATCAACCGAGCGGATGTACCAGAGGCGGGTAATCAGGATGCCTTTATCGGTGCCTTTGATCAGGTCTTCCAGCGAAGCGGTACCGCCTTCCATAATAATACTATTGGGCGGTGGTACGGCCTTTACATTATTTTTTTGTGCCCAATACCGGGAATAATACAGGTTTTTCACCACTCCGTTTTCTATCCAGCTGATTTTTTCCTGCGGACGGCCATCGCCTGCCCAGGTAGCCGTAGGCAATTCGGCATATAAAGGATCGGAATAGATGTTGACCCGCTCATCTACCAACTGCTCGCCCAGCCGGGTTTTGCCCCCTGCTTTGCTCATAGCGCTTCGGCCTTCATCGGCCTGCCGGGCATCCATATCAAAAAATAGGTTTTCCAGCAATACGGCCCCTGCGGCAGGTTCCAGAATTACCGTGTATTTGCCAGGTTCAATAGCCTTGGCGGTAGCCGATCGACTGGCTTTTTCCGCGGCAATTTCCGTAGCTTTTTTTGCATCCAGTTTGGTTACATCGTTGTATCCACGGATGGCGTAGCCCGAACCTTTTCCGTCTTGGGTCCGCACGGTGATGGAGAAATTTACGCTGGTATCGGTATTGTAAGCAAACAAACCTTTTGAATTCATCATAGCCGTATACCCCGCCGCATTCTCCAGGTAACCGGCCGCTATCAGGTTCTTACTTTTGGTGACCGCCAGACTTTGTTTTACCGCTTCCTTCCGGTCGTTGGGCGTGACCTCGGCTGTAGCGGGTATAAAAGTAGCGGCTTCCTGATACGTTTGTGATTCCAGAAAAGAAACAAATTCCGGGTTTTCCGGTGCCAGCCGGGCCAGCTCTTCGGAACGTCGCACCACTTTCTCCAGCGAGGCTTCGTCAAATTCGTTGATGGTGGCCGTGCCCAGTTTTTTGCCAAAGGCTGATGAAACCACTAATGTGTTCTGGCTGATACCACCGCTAGTGGAAGCGGCATTTAAGGCATAACGAATATTGCCATTGTCCGATCCGGATAAATTGGCTTCGCATTCGTCGGCTTTGGAATAGCTCATTACCTTTTTCAAAAGGGCCTGAGCCTGATCTTTACTAAGTATAGGCATAGGTTGTTATCCGATATTTCTTGCTGTGTTAATTACATTTACGCCATTGAAACGGGTGGTAGACGAACCGTGCGATACGGCACTGCTTTGTGGCGGTTGTCCTTTCCCATCGAAGAAGGAACCGCCCAGCCGGTAATCGCTCTCATCGCAGATGGCGTGGCAGGAATTCCAGAACTCCTGGGTATTGGCCTGGTAAGCCACATCTTTCAGCATACCGGCGATTTTCCCGTCTTTAATTTCATAGAAAAGCTGTCCGCCAAACTGAAAATTATACCGCTGCTGGTCGATAGAGAAAGAACCATCGCCCACAATGTAAATGCCCCGTTCCACATCTTTGATCATGTTGTCGATAGAAAGTGGTGAGGTGCCAGGTAACAGCGATACATTCGACATGCGCTGAAACTGTACGCTGCTCCAGTTATCCGCATAGCAGCAGCCCTGCGAAGCATCCAGCCCCACAATATGGGCCTGATCGCGAATGGCCTGGTAATTGACCAGAATACCGTCTTTAATGATATCCCATTTTTTTGTTTCCACGCCTTCGTCGTCGTATCCCACGGCACCCAGCGAGCCCGGCTGTGTTTTATCACCCACAATATTTACCCGTTCGTTGCCAAATTTAAAATCGCCCGATTGCCATTTGTCCAGCGTCAGAAAGCTGGTGCCGGCAAAATTAGCCTCGTATCCTAATACCCGGTCCAGTTCGGTTGGGTGCCCCACCGATTCGTGGATGGTGAGCCACAAATGAGAAGGATCTAACACCAGATCGTATTTGCCAGGTTGTACCGATTTGGCTTTAATTTTTTCTCCGGCCTGCTTTGCCGCAATGGTGGCATCTTCCAGCATGTCGTACCGGCCTTTGTACAACGTGGTAATGCCTTTAATTTTATCAGAAGGGCGAGCTTCCAGATATTCGTAGCCCATGCCCATCGGCGCGCTGAGCGAATCGCGGGTTTGAAATTTTCCCGTTTCCTGGTCAATTTTGGTTACTGTGAAGGTAGGCCATATCCGGTGCACATCCTGGTCGATATACGAGCCTTCGGTTGAGGCGAAATACTTTTGCTCATTCACCATAAAAAGCATGGAATTGATAAAATTGGCCCCGTTTCGCATGGCCGCGTCGTTAACGGAAAGCAGCAGGTCTACTTTGTCTTTAATAGGAATCTCAAACGCGTTTTTTTCAATGGGCGCTTTCCACGAAACTTCGCCAAAACCTTTTTGCGGTGCCAGTTGTACGGGTTCAATCAGCAGTTCCGCGTTTTCTTTGGCAATGGCTACGGCCAGTTCGGTCGCTTTGGCAATGCTGTCGTTGTCCAGTTCGTCGGTAGCGGTAAAACCCCAGCTTCCGTTGGCAATTACCCGGATGCCCATGCCATACGATTCGGTATTTACAATATTCTGCACCTTATCTTCCCGGGTAATGATAAACTGGTTCAGGTACCGGCCCAGCCGCACATCCGCATAGGTAGCGCCTTTTGTTTTGGCCGTGTTGAGCACCACATCCGCCATTTTCTTTTGCAGGGCTACATCCACCGGGGCGAGGGCTTCTTCCACCGTAATGGGCCTGCCCACAATGGGTATATGAGGTAACAGGGAAGCCCCTACGCCCAATCCTGATAAATATATAAAATCTCTTCTTTTCACAAACAAATAGTTTTAAGGGTCATAATGTTAATGAATAATACAGCATGAATGTTTATGGCATTCTTTTATACCGCATCCGATAATGAAGTAAAGGTGAAATCCCGAATTTTCATGGGTGGAATAATCACATTGCCGCTGCGAACGGGCTTACCCAGTTCTTCCACATTGTTCAGCATAATTACCGGACTTTCGTTGAAACGGAAATTTTTGACCGGATATTTAATGGCGCCATTTTCAATATAAAACGTGCCATCGCGGGTGAGGCCGGTCAATAATAGTGTTTGCGGATCTACCATACGGATGTACCAGAAACGGGTCACCAGAATACCCCGGTCGGTACCCCTGATCAGGTCTTCCACGGAAGCGGTGCCGCCTTCCATAATAATACCATTGGCCTGTGGAATGGCATTTACTTTTTTCTGCCCGGCCCAGTACCGGGAATAGCTCAGGTTTTTTACCACACCATTCTCCACCCAGGTTACTTTTTCTATGGGGCGGCCATCACCTGCCCAGGTAGCGGTTGGCAAATCGGGGTGCATCGGATCGGAATAAAGCGTTACTTTCTCGTCGAAAAGCTGATCGCCGATTCGGTTGCCGCCTCCTTTTTTGCTCATAAAGCTTCGCCCCTCGTCGGCACTGCGGGCATCCAAATTTCCGATCAGATTGCCCAGCATGTCGCTGGCGGCCAGCGGTTCCAGAATCACGGTATATTTACCGGGTTCAATGGCTTTGGCATTGGCCGAACCATTGGCCTTGGTGGCTGCTATTTGGGTGAGCGCCTGCGTATCCAGCTTCCTTACGTTGTTAAAACTCTGGTCTACATAACCCGAACCGGTACCTTCCTGGTTGCGCAGGGTTACAGAAAAAGAAACGTCGGTATCTTTGTTATAGGCGAATAACCCTTTGGAATTCATCATGGCGCTGAAACCGGTTTCGTTCTGAAGAAATCCGGCGGCTTCCAGGTTGGCAGCTTTGGAAACATCCAGGCTTTTGGCTACCATATCCGCCCGGCTGCCCGGTGTAAGGGCATCGGTTTCAGGAACAAAAGCAACAGCTTCGGCATATTTTTGTGGCCCGAGTAAAGGCATGTATTCCGGATTTTCAGGTGCCAGCTGAGCCAGTTCCTCTGCCCTTTGCACCACTTTTTTCAGCGAGGCATCATCGAATTCATTAATGGTGGCCGTGCCTGTTTTCTTGCCAAAAGTAGCACTTACCGCCAGGCTCATGGTACTAATTTCGCCGGCGGTGGACACGGCATTCCGGGCATACCGGATGTTGCCACCCATGGCACCATTCAGGTTCACTACACATTCGTCAGCTTTGGAAAAGCTTAAAACTTTTTTGAGGATACTTTGTGCTTCTTCTTTACTTAAA
>JBGTIS010000200.1:0-3909 GCA_041745535.1 Cyclobacteriaceae bacterium
AGATTCAGGCAATTTCTTCTGAAAACTGGGCTGGAAAAGCTACTGCAACTCTGCAGGTAGGTCAATTTAGTACTGATTTCAACGTAATTACGAAGGTTTATCCCTGGGCTTCTACCGTAATGGGTTACGTGCAAGCAGGACCGTTTATACAGAACTCCGCTTTGACCTTCTCTGAAACTGATTCTTTATTGAATGATACTGGCAAAACTACATCAGCAAAAATTACTGGCAATACCGGAAATTATGCGGTTAGGAATTTGGAGTCATCCTTTCCGTTTGCACTTTTATCTTCTAAGGGATATTTCTTTAATTTCATTTCTAACCAAGCCACAGAAGGCGAGTTGGAATTGTCAGCCTATAGTGATATTTCTTCCGGTAATACAATAAATGTCAATGTAATTACCCAGTTAGAAAGTCGTCGCGTAAAATATCTGGTTAACATGGGGCTGTCTTTTTCTGAAGCTAAAAAGCAGGCCTTACAGGAAGTATTAAAAATATTTGAAATTACAGAAAATGTATTTAAAAATTCTGAAAATTTCAGTCTTACCGACGGAAATACTGAAGGCGCTATGCTAATTGCAATTACCAGTATTTTGCAAGGTAACGACAACACAGGAACGTTACATACCTTATTAACCAGTATAAGCATCGATTTGGAAAAAGACGGTATTTTAAACGATGAGCATTTGGGTTCACTGCTAATTAATAATGCATATTTTATTGATTCACCCACTATTCGTAAAAATCTTATCAATAGATATAGAGAATTAGGTAAGGCAGTTCAGATTGCTGATTTTGAAAAATATATCAAAAATTTTATTGAAAACACTGAGTTTAAGTTTACTAAACCTATTATTTATCCGAAATCCGGAAGAGACGGCTCCAATATTCTTGACCTTGAAGTGACCACAATTAAAGTGTCAATAGGTGATCAAACTAATTTTTTTAGTTTGGCAGCTAATTTACCTGATCTTGTTAATTTAAAAGTAGCAATAAAAGGTGGCGCATGCTATTACACATTGGGAACTCAAGTTAATTGGGCCGTTGATTGGAAAGAGAAATTACAGATTTTTACCAGTGTTGAACCAGGAAAAGAATCCGATATAAGAGTTTTTTTTCCAAAGAATCAAAAACAGATTCTTACCGTAGAATATTATGAATACGGTGCTACCCAACCCTCGCGAATTAAAAAAATAACGGTCAATCCTTGATTTAGGAAAATAGCAATTATAGAAAAAAAGGCTGCTTCAAACCTATGAAATATCCTCTTTTTTATTGTAAAATCCAATGAATATTTACTTCATTAGCTAATTTTTCATATTCGAGCTTAATTATGAAGGACTTAATTATTGTACTAAATGGTTGCCTTTAAAACTAATTTTTACATTTCATTGAAAAATTTTATTAAAAAAATATAATAATTTATTAAATTTGTTATAAAAAATCAGATTGTAGGAAAACTGCTCTTTTATGACAAAAACTATTATATGTTTATTACTGTTCGTTTGTACTTACCTTGTTGCTCTCGCAAAGCCACCCATTCATCAGGAAAAGGAACCTGCCTGGGTAAAGCAGTACCCTGCTTATGAAAGTCCGTCTGCCAATTATGAGTATTCTGATGGTTATGGTTATATCCTAAGCGAAAATCAGGTGCATGTGGCACAGGAAAAGAAATATTACCATTTTAAGCGTAAAATATTTTCTGAAATCGGGGTACAGAATGGTTCTGAACTCAGCGTATTATACGACCCTGAATTCCAGCAACTGGCTTTTCACCAGGTAGTGATTCATCGCAATGGAAAGGAGATCAACAAACTGAATCTGAACGATTTCAAAATTTTACAGCGGGAAACTGGCTCCGAAGAATTAATTTATGATGGGAAATTATCGGCCATCCTGACGCTGAAAGATGTACGGGTTGGAGATGTTATCGAATACTCTTTTTCCATCAAAGGTCATAATCCTGTTTACAACGGTAAGTTTTTTACTTCTTTCTATCTGGGCTTTTACGATCCGTGCGACCTGATTATTGAAAGAATCGTGGTGCCGGCCCACCGAAAACTGACTTACCAGCTTCATCAGACTGACAGGATGCCTGTAATTGAAGAAACTAGTAATGAAACCACTTATGAATGGTATTTAAAGGATGTGAAAAACATCATTCCCGACGACCAAATGCCAGAATGGTACGATCCTTATCCGTTTGTTTGGGTAAGTGAATACGCGTCGTGGCAGGTATTGAATAACTGGACCTTGCCCTTTTACGAGGCATCGGTAAATAAGCAAGGCGCATTAAGCCGCAAAATAACTGAAATAAAAGAGGGAAATAATTTACAATCGGAACGGATTGAAGCGGCTTTAAAATTTGTTCAGAACGAGGTGCGATATCTGGGTATTGAAAATGGGATAGGAGCGTACAAACCTACCGCACCCGATCAGGTACTTGCACAACGGTTCGGCGATTGTAAAGATAAATCATTGCTATTGGTTACCATGCTGCGCAGCATGAATATTGAAGCGTATCCTGCATTGGTAAGTACCTATGCCGGTCATGTATTGGATACCTGGTTGCCCACCCCTTCCGCTTTCAATCACTGCATTGTTCAGGTAAAACTGCATGGTCATACTTTCTGGTACGATCCTACCATTTCTTATCAGGAAGGCAGTTACGACCAGCGGTACTTTCCGAATTATGAAAAAGCCCTGGTTATTCGAGAAGGTACCACCGGCCTGACTGACATTGAAAACAAGGCAGCATCAAAAACGGAAGTTACTGAGCATTTTATCATAACTGATTTTGACAGTGCGGCCGTCATGGAGGTGGAAACAAAATATTATGGGCTGAAAGCCGATGAGCAACGAAAATATTTCGCCCAAAGCAGTCTCGGGCAAATCAGTAAGAATTATTTAAACTATTATACTGATGCTTATCCGGAAATCAGTGCCCAAACAAGCATCCGATTTGAAGACGATACAGCGCACAATATTTTTACCATACTTGAATCGTATGCCATTTCCAGTTTCTGGCTACCCATCGACAGTGCTGATGTAAATAATATTCAATGCACCGTATATGCCCAAATGCTGAGAGACCAGTTGGTGAATCCTTCCTCTATTGCGCGAACCGCACCCATTGCGATGGATTATCCCAATGAATATTATCATCACTTGAAATTTACGCTTCCCGAACCCTGGACCGTAACGGATAATGAAGAAAAAATTGAAGGTAATGGTATTTTCTTTAGTTGCCGCACCCAGGGTGATGGTAATCAGGTAGAAATTAATTATCATTATAAAGTATTGAAACCATTTATTGGTGCTGATGAAGGAAAGGCGCTGGTTGCCAGCCATAATAAAATAGCGGACATGCTGGGCTACTCGCTGTACTATTCCAAAGAATCCGGGGAATCTTTCTCTGCTAATTGGCTCTTTATTATGGCAGGATTGTTTCTGCTGGGAATATCCATTTTTGTAGCCGCTAAACTTTATAATTACCAGATAACGCCAGTCAGTAAGGCAGCCCCGGTATCCATAGGCGGATGGTTGATTTTTTTCGCGATAAGTTTATGGGTAAGTCCCTTTATCAGTTTATTCTCAATTTTTAACAGCAATTATTTCAACCAGGAAGTGTGGGGCGGAATTGCTGATCCTGATTCAGCTTTTTATAACCTTGGATTGGCCATACTCTTTTTCCTGGAGTTTGCGTACCATATCGTAGCCCTGGTAATGGGTATTTTGCTGATTATTCTTTTCATGAAAAGGAGAAGTAATTTCCCTCATTTGGTTTCTATTGTGATGGCCTTTCAGTTTTTGATTCCGCTGGTGTTAGCCTTAGGTATTTCGCGATTAAATTTACTGGAAGCCAGCGAATTACAGGACACCTACAAAGAAATTTTCAGGAGTTTTATT
>JBGTIS010000201.1:0-4217 GCA_041745535.1 Cyclobacteriaceae bacterium
GTGAAATATATTTTGGCAAATCCCCATATGCCTACTGCTTTAATAATCCAGTTAATAACATAGATATAGAAGGGAATTTTGTTATAGATGCTAAAACTGCGGCAGACTATCCAGAATTAGCAGAATACCTAAAAAATCAAATTTCAAAATTGGTTTATAATCCGCGTTTTTTAGCAGGAATAGCTTACTCTGGAAAAAGAACAGTAGAGCAAATAATTAACGATTTTAAAGACGGTAAAGGTCCTAACATTGTATTTACAGACGTCCCATATAGACGAGGCCAGCCAGTTAATGGAGAATACGATGACGTGACTAAAACAATACGACTTGACCGTACTTTAGTTGGAGAAACTTTAAAAAACGCTGATACTCCATTTGATAAATGGTCCGCATTCGTATTTACTGTTTCAGAAATTTTACATGAGTATGCTCATTATGGTGAATATTAGGCTGATGGGGAATATACCGCAGAATATGATTCTCAACCAGATTATTTCTTTCACTGTCCACTTCCCAATAAGCGCAACCACTCAAAAGTAGAGAGCGACCGACGCCCGGTTAAACTAATAATGTTTACAATGTTTAACTTTAAGAAAAATGAGTCATGTACAAGAGCAAATTTAATGAATCACAACGTCTGGCGATCATAGCCGAGCAAGATGAAGGAAAAAATGTAGAGGATATTTGTCGTCATCACCAAATCAGTCCGGCTACCGCATCGGCGGTCCGATTTTTATAATTGGAAAAATGATTTATGTGATCAACAAAACGATGACCGAAGACGGCTTAAACAATTAGAGCAAGAAAATGCTCGTCTTAAACGCATGTACGCTGAGTTACAGATAGACCATGACATACTAAGGGAAGGTTACGAAGTGGCAAAAAAGCTTTCAGCCCACCGGGGTGCCGGCCAGCACAAAAAGAAGAACTGATGAATAGGATAGATACAGTTTATAGTATACGTCGTAAGAGTAAAGTGCTGGGCATACGCCGCCAAACGTATTACAATCGTAAACAGGGACACAGACCCGAGCAAGAAGATGTCCGGATCGCTGAGCAATTGCATGCAGTGACACAAAAATATATAGCCTGGGGCTTCTGGATGGTGTTTCACTATTTGCGTAACCAAGGTCATCTATGGAACGCTCCACGTCGGATCACAAACGTGTCTACCGGGTATGGAAAGTAGAAGGATTACATTTGCGTAAGCCTCCTAAAAGAGCAAAGTTGAGAAGGCTTTATCAGGATTTGCTGGCGCCAGAGAAAGTAAATCAAGGATGGGCCATGGCGGCCGCCGCGCGGATTTTGTCAGTGAGTGGGTAATCGGCGAAGAACAACAGCAGGTGCGAATTATTAATATCATGGATGAATGTTCACGCAAAGCATTGTGGACAGAAGCCAGGAAAAACATTCCCGCTGAGAACTTGACCGATATTTTGGATAAGTTAGTAGAATGGCGGGGTTGCCCGGCTTATATTCGTTGTGATAATGGTCCTGAACGCTCCACGTCGGATTTATATCCGATAAACTAGCACTATGGGCTGCTGGCAACAAGGTTGAGTTGCGGTTCATACAGCGGCATCGGCCGTCCGACGGGGAAACCCACTCAAAATGGATTGATTGAGCGTTTGAATGGCGCTCTACGAACGGAATGTTTAAATCTTGAATGGTTTAAAAACTTAGACCATCTTAATGAACGTATTCAGGAGTGGTGGCACATATACAATTACATCCGGCCTCATAGTTCTATCCAGTATAGAACACCGGATGAAATGGAACAGAATTCAACCGGGCGTCGGTCGCTTTCTACTATAAACCGGTTGCGGCTTAGGGGAAGAGGACACTAGTACGGTAGCACCATTTTTTGCCTGCGCGTTAAAACTGACAGAACTGCCGGAGGTCATGGTAAAGGAAAGATTGGGGCCACTGGCGTAATAGCTGATAGATCCGGAAGTACGCTGCCATACATAAGTGGTTGCATTGGGGCATGTAACCACAACGGTTACAGCACCTGTAGGCATATTATTGGTTGTATTCAGGTTTTTATTTCCATTTGCGTCTGTATAAGTTCCCTCCAGGCAGACGTTGGTCTGAATAGTAAGCAAAACCTGTTGTTCTTTGTAGGTACCTGAACAGGCAGAAGAAGTCCTCAGCGTTAGCGTTGCGGTCCCGCTATGGGTAGGGGTAATAGTGACAGAGCTTTGATTGATGGGTCCCGAAGTCACCGCGTTACCCCCTGTAACAAACCAGGAGTAGGTCACTCCAGTTTTATTAAGTACCGAGAAAGTACGGTTGCCGGTGCCAACTATATTGGTATTTCCTGTAATAGCCCCTGTATACACATAGTACTCATTAGGTACGTTTGGTATTACTTGATTCTCAGCATGATAATACGATCCTGTCAAGGTGTGATTCACCAAAGGCCCATCATTCCCATATTTTGAGATGTATCGGAATACATTATTTTCTGTTCCTATTTTAACAGCAGAATGCCTTCCTGGTTGATTTACAGCATAATAAACTATATCCGCGTTTGCTTCATTACAAACTTTCAGGTACTTGGAATTGTTTCTCCATGTCAGATCACCCTGCACTCCCTGGGTTATAGGACAGGTATAAGGCGGATTGTAAGAAGTATACATAACCGGGCTTACACCCATTCTCGAAGTAGCTTATCACAAAGCCGTGGCAATTGTAACATGCTACACTGCTAGCGCAATCAGAAACCCTTCTGGAACCCTGGTAGCCAATATGCTAGAAGCTATCACTTTGGTTAGGATTGCAGGTACACTGTTGTGCGATTGTTGGAATGATATTTACCAATAAAAATATTAAAATCCAAAATAGTTTCATCTTTAATTTTTTCTAGGTGTTTGTAAATTATAAGTAGGATAAACAAAAATAATGATAATTTTTTAATAACTTATTACAATCAACTGTCATAAATATATTGGTATGAAAAGGTATTCTCTGATGATTTGCCTATCCTTGATCTTGGTGGTGAACAGTTTGCATGTGCGAGGTCAGGAAAGCAACTCCTGGCATACCGTACTTACTGGTGGTTGGGCCCTTCCAGTAGGTGCATTTAAGAGAATAGCTCCTGAACAAGGAGTTGTCTATGAAGGTGATAACCCAGTGATTTATGGATTTGACAAAAAAGGCAACAGCTATGCTGAGAATGGTTACGCTCTGGGGTTGGCAATGAGGTACAGCATCAATAACAATTGGCACCTGACTTCCAGAATTAGCTATACTGTCAATACTGTCAACACAAAAGTGATGAACGATTATTTGGATGATTTTTATAATAAAGATTTTGATCCTAGTAATCCTCCCGCATGGGGTTATAAATATCATCGTGTTGACCATCGGGATTACCAGGTAATGTATTTCTTAGCCGGTATGGCTTATGGGTTGAATGTTGGCCGTTGGCCGTTCTCAGTAAATCCCCAACTGGGTCTGGCCAGCATAAACTATCCTGATTACAGTATTGTTTATCTTTGGACTGCTTATCCTTACTCTGCCTTTCGGCATGAAGGAGAAACTCCTTCAATTCAGGCGTTGATGTAGGGCGGTTTTTTGCAGACAAACTATCAGCTTAGTACAAGATTAAGTGCTGGGTTAGAACTGGGCTATCTTTTCGCTGATTTTCCTTATCATATGGAGCTTAGGTTGGTACCCGGTGGTTCTGGAACCCTTGAGAAATCTGATGTGGTTACCTATCGGCAAGTGCAGGCAGGCGTGCATGTAGAATACAGTTTTTAAAAGTATTTTGGTGGTTTGTTTCTATGAAATAGAAAAGTTAAGAGGATTTATATGCTATGCATATTGCCAATGATAATAACCAGTGTATATGCATAGGAAAGCAAACTCTTTTTCACATAGGCGGCATGGGTATCGGGATACGTATTGATAGATACCGCATCGGGCCTGTTTTTTTCCAGGGCTTCTTCAAAGTTGTCGAACTTTAAACTTTCTCAGAGTCACTCGTAGAGGACTTTGAGATTCAAGTATACAATGAAAGGTAGACTGGGCTGGAGAAAAGAACACAGAACAAAGTTCCTCGCTAAAGGAGGATAATTAGGCTGACCTTTAGGTTAACCTATTTAATGTTAGAATATCTTGGATGAGTTGGTTTTTGTAAGCCGTAACCTCAGCGGATTACCACGCCAAAGCACAATTTTCAGTGGTTTTGTGTGCCGCGGGCACAAGATCAG
>JBGTIS010000202.1:0-9796 GCA_041745535.1 Cyclobacteriaceae bacterium
AATCCAGTGTACTTTAAAACTGGGGCGAAACGAAGGGCTTTTTAGGAACCGTTCCACACCAGCGGTAATGTTTAATACGCCGTAGGTAGTAAGAAAAAACATGGTAAGAATGGGTGCGATATAATCCAGATTACCCAGCAACACCGCCACAAGCGCGATTCCCATAGTTAACAGCGTACCTGCCCGTGGAATTTTTTCCTGTCCATAGCCCTTTCCTAACCACCGAAAACTACCCGGCAATACATTATCGATAGCCAAAGCCTGTAAAACCCGAGGAGCGCCCATCATGCTGCCCACGGCACTGGATAAAGTAGCCCCCCAAACACCCAGCAAAATGGCATCACCCCAAAAAGAAATTTTTCGCATTACCAAAGGGTCTTCTATCAGGGTAGCGGCACTTACCCGTGTAGCCAGTATAACCGGCAATACCATATAAATAATATAACCAGTCAGTACAGCCAGAAAGGTACCCTTCGGAATAGATTTAGAAGGATTTTTCAGGTCGCCTGACATATTTACGCCAGCCATGATACCCGTTACGGCCGGAAAAAATATGGCAAATACATGCCAGAAGTTTTTCGAGTCGGCGGGTGGATTAATCCAGGGACTGGGGGTAGAATCGGGTAAAGGACTGCCAAATAACAGCGATAGCAAAGAAATAACGATGGCAGCCAGAATTACGTATTGGGCCCGTATAGCGGCCCGGGTAGAAAAAACAGCCAGCATACCTACGGCTACGGTTACCCCGATACCAATAAGTTTCCCGTTCCAGTCTGGAAACATAATCGCCAGGCTATCGGCAAAACCGATGGTATATAACGCTACGGAAAGCGCCTGTGCCAGAAAAAGCGGAATACCGACCGCTCCTCCGGCTTCTATGCCCAGGGAACGGCTGATCATATAATACGCGCCGCCTACCTTTATCTGCTGGTCGGTAGCGATAGAAGCAATAGATAGCGCGGTTAAAAAAGTAATAGATGTGGAAAGTGTAACAATAACCAGGGTAGCAATTAACCCGACATTGCCCACTACCCAGCCAAACCGCAGGTACATAATTACGCCCAAAATGGTAAGTATGGAAGGCGTAAAAACTCCGCCAAATGTGCCCAAACCCTGAGTTTCTGTGGTACTTGTATGAGTTGTTTTTTGAGTTTTTTCTCTAACGTCAGCCATTCAGATTGTTATTACAGGGCAATAATTAAATGGTAAAATGATGTGCTGTGTTTCATAACCTAATTCTGTAAAATCTTGTTCATTTCACTTTCATAATCTGGAAAAGAATTCAGATTATTATGCCCGCCACCTTCAATGATAATTAGCTGGTCTTTTTCTTTCAAAAGTGGTTGAAGTTTCATGCTGGAGCCAAAATATACTACCTCATCGTTTGTGCCATGAAACAGGTAAATCGGGCAACTTATCTTTGGTAAAGCTTCATAGGTATTAAAATTAAATCGTAGTAAAAAAGGGGGAACAAAAGGAAACATACGTTTTGCTACATCCCGCAAACTGTAGTAGGGCGTTTCCAGAATAAGCAAACCCGGATTATTACCAGCGGCCAGATGAGCCGCGATGCCACTACCCAATGACCGGCCGTACACTACGGTACTTTCCTCTGGATAATCTTCTTTTAACTGATCGTAAATATATTGCACGTCAGATACCATATTTTCTTTGGAAAGTATGCCTGTGCTTTTTCCATAACCCCGGTAGTCAATCATGAGCACATCGTAGCCATTTTTCACAAATATTTCCGCCGCGTTTCCCCAATTTACTAAACTTCCCGCATTGCCATGCAGGTAATACGCCACACCTTTTGGTTCGGAAGCCGAAAACTTCAGCGCGTTAATGGTAACTCCTTCAGCCACCTGATAATTTACCTCCTTAAAAGGCAAATCAAAACTAAACGCATAGTCTTCCGGGAGCTTTACCGGATGGAACAATAGTTTATTCTGAAGAAAATATATAAGGAGGCAAACGCACAGATAAACCGTTACCAACCCGATAGCAATCCGAATCATCAAAAATATTTAGCAGATAATTATTAAAGCCGGCAATATAAAGTTTATGCGTATAAAATAGAATATACCGTTACACATCTTATCAATTGTCATTATCTTTACTTACTATCACATTAACCTGTTTGCGTTGGATGCCGTACATACAAAAAATATACAATTGATATGATAACACGAGCCGCCCGGATTTTTCCGGCCTTTTTAATAGGTCTGATTTTACTTACTATTTCCGCAAACGCGCAGATATTAAAACCCGCTACCTGGAGCCACAAAGCTTCACAAAATCAGGTAAAAGTAGGTGATGAAATAGACCTGATATTTCTGGTAGATATAGATCAGGATTGGTATTTATATTCTTCTGATTTTGACCCCGACCTGGGTCCTATGGTAACCGAATTCACTTTTGAGCCTTCAAAAAATTATGAACTCGTAGGTGATATTAAACCTGTTGGTGCCAAAGAAAAATATGATGACCTCTGGGAAGGCACCTATACTTACTTTACTAAAAAAGCTGAATTCCGCCAAACTATCAAAGTACTTAATGCAGACCTGAAAGCGGTAAGTGGTACTTATAACTATCAGGTATGTACGGATGTTGATGGCCGTTGTATTCCTTTCGACGATGAATTTACCATTAAAATCAATACCCTTGCCAGCAATAATGCCAAGCCTGCCAATACTGAGCAGCAAATTACCAAAACCAGAGAAAATAAATCAGACCAGGAAACTTCTGTAGCATCAGCGGATACAGCAACTATTCAGCAAACACTTGAGAAAAATAAACTGGCAGAAAAAGATCAGGTAAAAGTAGATAAAAGTACAACACCTGATAACCCCACAGAAGCCTTGACAAAAGCCTCAGAAACTGCTACTCTGGATTCTTATTCGCCTTATTCGTTGGCGACTTTCTTTTTCATCGCGTTTCTGGCTGGTTTGGCTGCATTGCTTACCCCCTGCGTGTTTCCCATGATTCCGATGACGGTTTCATTTTTTACCAATTCCAGCGCCAGTCGTTCACAGGCTATTACCAAAGCTTTGGTATATGGTATTTCTATTGTGGTGATTTACACCCTGGCTGGCGTGATTGTATCAGCTGCCTTTGGCCCTGCTTTTGCTAACTGGTTAAGCACACACTGGTTGCCTAATCTGTTCTTTTTTGCTGTTTTTGTAATATTCGCGCTGTCATTCTTTGGCTTATTTGAAATTACTTTACCCAGTTCGTTCGTTAACAATGTAGACCAAAAAGCGGACAAAGGCGGGTTTATCGGTACTTTTTTTATGGCATTTACCTTGGTACTGGTTTCATTTTCCTGTACAGGGCCTATAGTGGGAAGTTTGCTGGTGGAAGCCGCCGGAGGTCATTACTTAAAGCCTGTATTGGGTATGATGGGATTTTCGCTGGCTTTTGCCGTTCCATTTACCTTATTCGCTATTTTTCCTGAATGGCTCAGCAGTTTACCCAAATCGGGCGGATGGCTTAACTCTGTTAAGGTAATTTTGGGCTTTCTGGAACTGGCACTAGCCCTTAAATTTCTCAGTGTAGCCGATCAGGTATATCACTGGAACATTCTGGACCGTGAGATTTATCTGGCGTTCTGGATTGTTATTTTTACCCTGATGGGCTTTTACCTGTTAGGAAAAATACGATTGGCACACGACAGTAAAATGGAGTCGGTTGGCGTATTCCGACTGATGCTGGCCATTGCTACTTTTTCTTTCGTAATGTATTTAATCCCTGGCATGTTTGGCGCTCCGCTGAAACGATTAGCCGGGTATTTACCGCCCATGTATACCCATGATTTTAATGTGCCTTCGTTAATCGCACAGAAGATATCTGAAAATCCGGTTTTATTAGCCCAAAACAATGAAAAATCTGAGTTATGTGGGCCACCTAAATATGCGGACTTACTACATTTTCCACATGAAATAAAAGGTTATTTCGATTACGATCAGGCCATTGCCTGCGCCAAAGCAGAAAATAAACCCGTATTTATCGATTTCACCGGCCACGGTTGTGTGAATTGCCGGGAAATGGAAGCCCGCGTGTGGTCCGACCCCGAAGTATTAAAACGACTGAAAACCGATTTTGTAATGGTGGCTTTGTATGTAGATGAAAAAAAACAGTTACCTGAAAAAGAGTGGTATACTTCCGAGTATGATGGTAAAGTAAAGAAAACCATGGGCAACCAGAATGCCGACTTTCAGATTACAGAATTCAACAACAATGCACAACCTTTTTATGTGCTGGTCGATCCTTCCGGAAAGTTGCTCGCCAAACCCAAAGCCTATGATTTGGATGTACAGGAATTTATCAATTTTCTGGATTTGGGTAAACAAAGATTTGCCAAAGGTGAATCTATTGATAAATCCAGCCTGGCAAACAATTAAATAGAAAGAAACGCTATCTATAGACAAAAAAAGTACAGACAAAACTGCCTGTACTTCCTTTTGTTTATAGTGATTGTTTCTTCAGATACTATCCATTCATAGATACCAGAAACTCATCGTTATCGCGAGTGCCTTTCATTTTTTCAAGCAGGAACTCGATGGCTTCGTTGGAAGTCATATCCGACATAAATTTCCTCAGAATCCATACCCTTGACAATTCTTCCTTGTCCATCAGCAGGTCTTCGCGACGGGTACCGGAAGCAGGTACATCGATAGCAGGATAAACACGCTTGTTGGATAGCTTTCTGTCGAGTTGCAGTTCCATATTACCCGTTCCTTTGAACTCCTCAAAAATAACTTCATCCATTTTTGAGCCGGTCTCTATCAGGGCAGTGGCAATGATAGTAAGCGATCCGCCATTTTCTACATTACGGGCCGCGCCAAAGAAACGCTTGGGCTTATGCAGGGCATTGGCATCTACACCACCGGAAAGAATTTTTCCTGATGAGGGTACCGTGGTATTATAAGCCCTGGCCAAGCGGGTAATAGAGTCTAACAAAATTACCACATCATGACCGCATTCCACCATGCGTTTGGCTTTTTCCAATACAATACTGGAAACTTTTACGTGCTTTTCAGCCTGCTCGTCAAATGTAGAAGCTATTACTTCAGCTTTTACACTTCGTGCCATATCGGTTACCTCTTCAGGTCTTTCGTCTATCAATAGCACAATCAGATAACATTCAGGATGGTTTTCGGCAATGGCATTCGCTATTTCTTTCAGCAATACTGTTTTACCAGTTTTTGGCTGAGCTACAATCATACCTCTTTGTCCTTTACCAATGGGTGAGAACAAATCCATAATACGGGTTGAATAATGGCCCGATTTGGTAGATAGGTTCAACCTTTCTTCAGGGAAAAGTGGCGTCAGGTACTCAAAAGGTACACGATCGCGTATTTCTTCGGTGGTTTTGCCGTTTACAAATTCCACACGCAACAGGGCAAAATATTTTTCTCCTTCTTTGGGTGGCCGTATCTGGCCGCGCACATTGTCGCCGGTTTTTAAACCGAACAATTTGATTTGCGAAGGTGAAACATAAATATCATCGGGACTGGCCAGATAATTATAATCAGATGAACGAAGGAATCCATATCCATCCTGCATAATTTCCAAAACCCCATCGTTTTCGATCAATCCATCAAATTCTTTGATAGCGTGCGCTACGTTGTTGTTATTTTTTCTGTGTTCAGGGCGGGCATCTTTTTTGGAAGCATGGGAGTGAGCAGGTTTTCTCTCATCGCTGGTAGGCTCTTCTCTTTCTTTGTAAGAAGGTTTTGGCTTTTCTTCAGTTTCAGTAGCTTTTGGCTTCTCATCGGTATTTGGCCTCTCATCTAAAGTTTCCGGTTCGTCTTCATCTACCTGTAGGTTAAATGAATCAAGCACTTCAGTAGTTGAGTGGCTTTTTTCCGCGACTGGTTTATCTGCTTTCTCCTTCTCTTTTGCCTTTTCCTTCGGCTGGTTTGCTTCATGAGAAGTCACATTTTCTCTTTTTACCCGTATTCTGCGGTTCTCGTGCTTTTCATTTCTTTTACCGCCTTTTGAAGGAGCGTTTTGAGAAGCGGGGGCTTCAGTTTCCTCTTCGGCTTCGGCGGCAACTTTTTCTTTTTCCTTCTTTTTAGGAAGATCCTTTTCCGGAGTAACGGCTTGTTGATCTAGTATTTTGTAAATCAACTCTTTCTTAGGTAATTTCTTGTAATCCTTTACGTTTAACTCCTCAGCAATTTCTTTAAGCTCAGATAAAAGCCTGACTTGTAATTCCTCGATGTTGTACATACTATAAATTAGTGGGGCTAAAAAATTTTAGCAATTTTTGTGTTTGGAAAGATTATTGAATTCTAGGCAATAATTAAAAAGATCATGCAGCTTAGAGAAGCGTACTTCTGAAGAAAAGCATCCTGCTGCTGGTTTGACGCTGCAATAATATACCTAGTAAAAATAATTATCAAGAAAATTTATACGAATTTCTTACTTGATAAGTTTTGATTTACTATGAATAATTAATTTAAAAGTAGATCGTGGTAAACCAATCCGTCAGATTTGCTTCTCAAACAAGGACGTAATCTTTAATCCCAGTTATTTACTTTAACTCATTAAAGAGTAATAAGGTTTTCTTTTACAAATTTATTGTATTATTTCGCTAAAGTAAAAGAAAACGAACAATGTTACAAATATCTTTTATAAAAGACCAAACCGATGTGGTTATTAGCGGGTTAAAGAAAAGAGGTTTTCCTAATATTGATCAAACTATTGAAAGGGTATTACAGCTTGATCAGCAGCGGAGAGAAACCCAAACTCAACTCGATCATGCACTTGCATCTGCCAATGCTATCGCCAGAGAAATTGGGCAACTGATGCGTGAGGACAAAAAAGAAGCGGCGGAAGCGGCCAAACAAAAAACCTCAGACTTAAAAGCTACTAATAAAATACAGGCAGAACAACTAAAACAATATGAGGAAGAATTAAAAAATCTTTTATATAACATTCCTAATATCCCGCATGCCAATGTACCCGAAGGTAAAAATGCTGACGATAATGAAATTATATTTCAGGTAAACATATTACCTGAATTACCTGCCACCACGGTTCCTCACTGGGATTTAATAAAACGCTACGATATCATAGATTTTGATCTGGGCAACAAAATTTCAGGTGCGGGTTTACCGGTGTATAAAGGCAAAGGCGCCAGAATGCAGCGCGCTATGATTAACTTTTTTCTGGATGAAGCACTCAAGGCCGGCTATTTAGAAATTCAGCCTCCTATTCTGGTTAATGAAGAATCGGGGTATGCTACCGGTCAGCTTCCTGATAAGGAAGGGCAAATGTATCACATTTCTGACAGCAATCTATATTTAATTCCCACGGCAGAGGTACCCATTACAAACCTGTACCGTGATACTATATTAAAACAGGAAGATCTCCCAATTAAAAATGTGGGATATACCCCTTGTTTCCGCCGCGAAGCCGGTTCATGGGGTGCGCATGCGCGCGGGTTGAACAGATTGCACCAGTTCGATAAAGTTGAGCTTGTACAAATACAGCATCCTGAAAAGTCATACAAAACGCTGGAAGAAATGACTGCCCATGTGCGGCAGTTGCTCGAAAAGTTAGACCTGCCTTTCCGGGTACTTAGGTTGTGTGGCGGCGATATGGGCTTTACGTCTGCCATGACGTACGACCTGGAAGTATACGCGGCTGCCCAGCAGAAATGGCTGGAGGTAAGTTCGGTCAGTAATTTCGAAACCTATCAGGCCAATCGGTTAAAACTGAGGTATAAAAACGATCAGAATAAAACAGAATTGCTACATACCCTCAATGGTAGCGCATTGGCTTTGCCACGCATTCTGGCTGCTATTCTGGAAAACAATCAGACGCCTGAAGGTATCAAAGTTCCGGAAGTATTGGTTCCTTATACCGGATTTGATGTCATTGATTAACTTAACAGCTATTACCAAGACTTTGATAGCATAAAGTGAAAGCTGGAACCCGAAGTTGGAATAAGAATTTATATGTTAATCGTTATTTGTGACTAAACTATTAACAAATAACGATTAAAGGATAATAAAATAATAGCTGAACCTGTTAATGTGAGGCTTACAACTTATCCTGATTCATCATCTTTTTATAAGTTCGGATCATGGTTTCCTGGGGGAAATCCAGAAAGAACATAGTAAAAATGGTAAGATTGGCAAAATTTACCCGCCAGTAACTGTTATCCTGATATTTCCTAATAGAAATTAAAGCGCATTTGGGAATAATTTTAAATCTGGCGGCTTTTTTGGCTCTGATAATAAAATCATAATCTTCCATAATTTTATGAGCATGGCTATAACCGTTTAATTTGTTGAACAGCGTTCGCGATACATAAATGGTTTGGTCTCCACCCCGGCACATAATACGGTCGAAACGAGAGAAAAAAGCATTCACTTTCAAAACAAAGCGGTTTGAATCGAACCGGGTGCGATACGAACCTACCGGATAGCCTTCGGCAATTGCCTGTAAAATATCTTCTGTATAGGTAGCTGGTGGTAATGAGTCGGCATGTACAAAATACAAAACCTCGCCACTGGCCTTACTGGCACCATAGTTCATTTGATGAGCCCTCCCTTTTTTGGGCGATTGGTATACCGCCACACCCAACTTCTCTGCTTCTTCAAAAGTGTGGTCATTACTATTGCCGTCTACCACAATAATTTCAGCCACTTTGTTATTGCTGTTCTGGACCAGGTGCTGGATAAGCCTGCCGACACAGCGTTCTTCATTGTAGGTAGGAATAATAATACTGATTTTCATAACACACAAAAAACCTTAAGATATAATAGCATTCATAGCAAAAAAGTTATAATAAGGCATAAAACAATCATCAGGAAAAAATTTTCATATGTAAAGTAGCCGACAAAATTAATATTTAAAAATCTGATTTACAGATGCGTTCGTATATTATAACAGATCAAATTAAATAAGAATCGAAAATGAAAAAATTAATTATAGCTTTTATATTAATCGCACATGCTGGTATTGGTTTTTCTGCAAAATCTGAGGTTTCTCATGACTTATGGAACAGCCTGCTTAAAAAACATGTGTCGGACAAGGGGGTGGTTGATTACGAAGGATTCGCGAAAGATAAGACTCAGATTGACCGGTACCTCAGCATGCTGAATGAGAATCCACCGCAGGATAGCTGGTCGGAAAAAGAAAAAATGGCTTTCTGGATCAATACCTATAATGCGGCTACTGTTAAATTAATTGTGGACAATTATCCGGTTAACAGCATTCAGGATTTACAACCTACATTAAAAATACCCTTTATTCACGACGTATGGCACAAAGAATTTTTTGAAATCGGAAACAAGGAAAGAAGCCTGAACGAAGTAGAACATGAAATTCTAAGAAAAGATTTTAATGAACCGCGTATTCATTTTGCGGTAAACTGTGCCTCTATATCCTGCCCTAAATTACGCAATGAAGCTTATACAACCGAAAAACTGGATGAACAACTAACCGATCAGGCAAAATATTTTCTGAATAACGAGCAGTACAACAAGATTTCTAAAGATAAAGTTGAAATATCTAAAATATTTCAATGGTTTACTGGTGACTTTACTAAAAATGGCTCGCTTATCGATTTCCTGAATAAATATTCTGATGTACAAATTAATCAGAATGCTGAAGTAGACCATTTAGAGTACAATTGGGATTTGAATAATAAACTTCCTGCATAAATTCAGTGTTACTGTAAGATTATAAAAGGCGCTATGGTGCCTTTTATTGTTGGTAAGCTAAAAACTTCAGAACAACAGCTGATGTTTTTGTATACTTTAGTCTTTAGTTCTGC
>JBGTIS010000203.1:0-7058 GCA_041745535.1 Cyclobacteriaceae bacterium
TGCCAGTCAGGAACACGCGATCAGGCAGCCACAAATTCACAGGCAGCAGATTCTATAAAGCATCCGTCGGCTCCACCTGCCCATCCTTCCGGCGTAGATATCAAAGAAGGAAAAGATGTACAAACTGGCCTGTTGGCAGGAGAGGGGTTGCCGCTTGTAAAAGCACACTGTACACCCTGCCACTCCAGCAAACTGATTACCCAAAACAGGTTTACCAGGGATGGGTGGCATGAGAAAATTGTGTGGATGCAGCATACCCAGGGCCTTTGGGATCTGGGACCCAATGAAGACATCATTCTGGATTACCTGGCCGAACATTATGCCCCTGAGGAAACCGGTGGCCGGCGGCAACCCCTGCGAAACATAGACTGGTATGAATTGAAAAACTAACGATTATTGTGTGGCTATCGGAATGCCATTTCCACCCACATTTTACCCGTTTCCCTTTCTACCACATATTTCCAGGTACCCCCGTTGATGGTATACAACTGCGCCGAGACAGGTAATTCACTTTCATCTAGCAGGGCATACATATTGATGAGTTGGTCTAATCGGGCAGGGTTTCTTACAAATTTGTGTCGCTGGAGGTATGTATCTATCTGGGTATCGAGTAAATAAACGGACAGCCTGACTTTATTCCGCATATCGTAATAACAGTTGATAGCATTTACTTTCGGAATATCGACGCCAGAATGAACTTCATAGGAATCTATCACGAACTGGCTGCAATCCTGCGAGTTTTCAGCGGCATAACTCACAAAGAGGTAAAAGGCAGGTACTACAAATATCAAGGCTGAAGAAAATAAAATAGCAAATACTGTTGAAAGTATTCTTTTCATAATCGCGGGATTTTATCAGTGCCAAATGAAAGTATGATCACACAATATAGTAATCGTTTCACAACAAGGCAATCTACTTAAATGATTGTATCCGGTTTAGCGATAATGAGATGGATTAACGAACCTTTTGATACGTATATTTCGGAGCGGGGTCTGGCCCTTTCGGTGGCATTTTCTCGGCCAAATACAGGTAGGGTTTTACACCATGATTGACAAACGCGTTTGTCTGGTCGTTCGGGTATTTTTTGTAATAACCCGCATCGGGCATTAACACAATGGTGTTTCCAGTGCGCACATAATGGTTGGAATGATAATATTCAGGTGGCTGAAAGTCGGCCAGGTGTTTTTTTACGAACCTGCTGGTCAGTCGGCCCAGGTATTTCTCATACTTTTTCTGCGCCCTTTCTGTGTCTTTGGTAAGCTGATTATACATGCGCGCAAAGGCGATATTTTTAGGGAATTTCTGTTTCTTAATGCTGGCTTTGGCATTCACAAACGGATTGATAGTATTAAAGTCATCTACTGTTTGAATAGACACCGGCGTTTCCGGCACCCAATCCGTAGCATTTACCACATTGTAGGCCCAGCCTCCCTTCACGCTGTTTTCGAATTCATAGGCATAATACAGATTGCCAGGTTTGGGAGCGGCACTGCAATAGGTTTTAAATTGAATGTCAGCCGGTATCTGCCTTGTTTTCTGCATATGAAGCAAATGAGAGGTAAGCAAATAAGCGATGGCGCCGCCCTGGCTGTGGCCAAATATTACATAGTCTTTGATGCCGGTTCGGTAACAGGAATCAATTTTAGCCAGGATATCGGTAGCCAGATAAGCCGTGGACGCCAGCCACCCTACATGTACGGCAGCTTTAGGATTCTCAGCCAGCTGATAGTTAAAAGTGAGGCTGTCTGACAAATGCAGTACTCCTTTGGCAGGCGTCATGGCGGCGTATACATTGGCCAGCCAGCTGGTAGTTTCCCGGGTGGTGCCGCGCAGGCAGATCACTCCCACCTGGTCGTCTGTTTTATACAAGGCCCATCGGTTTTCCAGCCCTACCGCCGGCGACCGGTATACGGGCTTATATATTTTAGATTCCGGAATGTCCTGGCAAAAAACAGAATCGCCCCACCTTGAATAGGCTCTTAACAACTCTAAATATTCGTGCTGATCAAAGCCCGGCTGTAACGTTTGTCCATAGCTTGGTTGGGTAAAGTGCATGTACAAAAAAGTAAACAAAATTTGAAGTACTACCGGGGTAAGTTTAAAAAAACGGCGCATCACCTGTTTTAAAAGTATACAACATCACTAGCAAAGTGTAAAAAAATAGTCTTGTGGGGTAGTGGGGTGGGTATTACTGGCGTAGCAAGAACAAAGCCAACCCCCGGATTCCCGATGGCTGAATCGCAATATTGCTGTAGTTTCTTCTCTGTGTTAAATGGTACTTTTACTATTTTTCACTGCTATAGTGTTTCCATGGTTTCTCCAAGGTGTGTCCAAGGTAGCTCCAAGGTGTCGATATCTTCCATTAATTGTACTTTTTATAGATTACCGGTTAAGCCAGGCTATTATTATGGAAGACAGGTTTTTGCTTCTTTTGATGAATATAAAGTCTATTCAGCGGAATGCCTGTAATGTTTCCGGCATAGGGAGGATTCTCGACCTCGGAGAAGGCCGTGCAAAATGAGTGTAAGCAACGCTTCTGTGATTATACGGCTACCAGGGTTCCGGTAACAGGTTCGCGCGTTTCCGGAGAATCAGGATTCTCTTTAGAAACACTGTTCATAAAGGATAAGGTGAGGTTGTTCTGATCAAAAGCAAAGGTATACTGGTCGCCATGGCATAACTCCACATATTGCAGGTGAATAACGAGGGTCTGCTCGTTCTGCCACCCGGCACTGGCGGCAATCAGGGAAGGAGAATCCAGCCGGACGGGAATGGCAAACAGGGAATTGCCACGTTCTTTCCGGTTGCCTTCCTTTATCCACTGGTTATAACCGCAGGTAAGGGTTACCTCGCCCGCCTGCTCTGCTACGGTGAGTACACAATGCTGGTCGTTGAAGTCCAGCTGTACCGATTGTGTGCCGTATCCGTTTGTGTCTAATATAAACTTTTTGCCGCTTAGGGTGGCAGCCAACGGAGAGCTGGCCTGAAAAGCAGGTGGTACTATGGCCAGGGCCTGTAGTTCTTTTTTCAGACTTTCCTGTGCTGCCGTATCTTCAGGCAGGGGTTGCCCATCTTGCATGGCCGGTAACAGGTAATCCCAAACCAGTTTCATCGATGCCTGCATGTCCATGCTTTGGCCTGTAATGGCTACCACCGCGTTTTTTTCGGGCAACACCAGGCTGAACTGTCCGAAGGCACCGTCGGCCCGGTAGCCGCCTACTGTGTTTCTCCAGAACTGGTACCCATAGCCCTGGTCCCAGTCGGAAGTGCCCGGGCCATCCGGGTTGGAACTGGACGATTGTATTTGTTTGGAAGTAGCCGCCGCAACCCATTCCGGACTAAGGATCTGTTGGCCGTTCCAGATGCCTTTTTGCAGGTATAACAATCCCAGCTTGGTAATGTCTTCTGTTTTCACCCGGAATCCATAGCCGCCCACATTGATGCCCTGCGGACTTTCAGCCCAGTCCATATCCTGTATGTCCAGTGGCGCGAATAACCGGGGTTTCAGGTAATCTATTACTTTTTTGCCTGTTAGTTTTTGCACAATGGCCGACAGCATGTAGGTAGCGGCAGTGTTGTACAAAAATCGGGAGCCGGGTTCATGGTCCACCGGCCAGGCCAGAAAGGTTTTAACCCAGCTTTCTTCCGGCGTATCCCGCATGGTTTGTAAAGGTTCTTTTGCCTGCCCTGCCGACATGGTAAGCAGGTGTTTTACCTTCATGGCTGCCAGGTTCGGACTTATTTCCACAGGCGCCTCTTCCGGAAAAAAAGAGGTAACCGGGTCTTCCACGGTAAGCAACCCTTCTGCCACGGCAAAACCCACCGCGGTAGACGTAAAGCTTTTGCTTAACGAATACAGTTGATGAATGTATTCAGGCTCATACGGGTCCCACCAGCCTTCGGCAACCACATGACCGTTCCGCAAAACCATCACGCTATGAAACTGTATGCCACTTTCCCTGACCTGATCCAGAAAGGTATGAATAGCCGATGAAGCCATGCCCTGCTGTTCCGGTGTGCTTCTGGGCAAAGTAAAAGGCGGATTGATCGCCTCCTTGCCGGGTTTAGAATTACAATAAGGTAAAGTAGATAACAGCGAATAGCCTAAGGCTCCGGCACCAACCTGTCTGATGAATGTTCTGCGGTTTGTCATAAACGTATGTGGTAAGGTAAACATGCATGAATCGCCCCTTAAATATAGAAAGATTTCCATATCAAACCAGAAAATCTACATGGGCTGGCATTTTATCGCCATTCAGCATGCTGGTTTCAACCCATTGGTGAACCTGGTTGGTTTTTGATTTGTTTGGTGAATAAACGTGTAGTAATTTATTTTCAAACAACAAGATCATACACAAAGTGATCTTTGGGTTATGGTACTGACAAAATATACAAATGTATTCTCATTTTATTCATTTTATCATTATTATAAGTAGAATAAATTGCCAATACCTTTTTGTTAACCTGAAGGGAGCATACACCGGAAAGCTTGCTTCGCTTGAACCTGTCCCAGTGGCAGGGAATCAGTTGTAAGGTTTTCCAGGTTGTTGTGTATGGCTTAAAGGCCCCATTTTTTACGGGAAAAGATATCACATTATGGAAGAAAACTCATTATTCTGGCTTGCGCGGTTTTTTGGCAGATTACATCCGCTTTTGGTTCATTTTCCTATCGGACTGCTGGTGGTCGGGCTGTTGTTGGAGTTATTAACGCTCCGTGGCAAACGCTCCGGACTCAGGGAAGGCATTAATTGGTTGGTGTACCTGGGCGCGCTCAGTGCGATTCCCACGGCCATTCTGGGCTTTGTGTTGTACAAGGCAGACGATTATGCCGGCAACCTGGTAGAACTACACCTGAAACTGGGAATACTCACCGCCTTGCTAAGCGTAACAACCGCCTGGCTCTTATGGCGGCTCCAGAAAAACGGGTATAAGAACTTTGTATATTATCGCGCCTTTCTGATTTTTTCAGTAGCCAGCCTTTCGGTGGCCGGGCACCTGGGCGCGAATCTTACCCATGGAGAAGATTTTTTAAGCAGCACCTTGCCCTGGAATCAACAGGAAAATGGTGGCGGCAATACCAATGCCCTGCTGGCAGAACTGGCCGTAGCTACCCAGGCTGAAGACTTTTCCCTCGACCAGCAGGACCGGCTTAACCTGGAGGTACGGGCCATTTTTGCCCACAACTGCTACCAGTGCCACAGCGACCTGAAACAGAAAGGTGAACTGATTCTGGAAACGGAAGAAGGGGTAATGAAAGGTGGTAAAAACGGGAAAATATTTACCGTAGGCGATGCCAAAAACAGTGAAATCATCCGCAGGCTGAAGTTACCCCGCGACGACAAGGAATCCATGCCGGGCAAAGGTAAAGCCCTGAAAAAGGAAGAAATAGAACTGATCAGCCTGTGGATTGATAACGGCGCACACTGGGCTGACCAAACGCTGAAGGTTTTTCCTGAAGCCCAACTGGCACTTTCCAAGCCTGAACTTCCTGAGCAAGCCGTGGGCCTCACCCATCCGGTAGACCGGCTGGTGAATAGTTATTTTAATGAGAAAGACCTTGAATGGGAAGAGGTGGTGGATGACAAAACCTTTATCCGCCGCGCTTACCTGGATATCATCGGTTTGCTGCCCAGCATCGAACAGATTCAGGCCTTTGAGAAAAATCCCGCTGCCGGAAAGCGTGAGCAACTGGTAAACACACTTCTGGCCGACGATGCGAATTATACCCAGCACTGGATCAGTTTCTGGAACGACCTGCTACGAAACGATTATTCAGGTACCGGCTTTATTACCGGAGGGCGGAAACAAATTACCGACTGGCTGTATCATTCCCTGCTGCAAAACAAACCGTATAATAAAATGGTGAGCGAACTTGCCAATCCGGATGAATCGTCCGAAGGGTTTATCAAAGGCATTGAATGGCGGGGCGTGGTAAACGCCAGTCAGCGTACCGAAATGCAGGCAGCACAGAATATTTCGCAATCGTTGCTAGGGGTAAACCTGAAATGCGCGTCCTGCCACAACAGCTTTGTCAGCAACCTGACCCTGGCGCAGTCGTATGGCTTTGCCAACGTGTTTTCCGATTCTACCCTGGAAATCTATCGCTGCGACAAGCCCACCGGTAATATGTCGGAAGTAGCTTTTCTCTATCCTGAACTGGGAGAGATTGAGGCGCAGACGGTAAAGGAAAAACTGGAGCAGCTTTCTGAAATCATGGTTAAACCAGAAAATGGCAGGTTGTATCGTACCATCGTGAACCGGCTCTGGGACCGCCTGATGGGCCGCGGACTGGTAGAACCCCTGGACGACATGGATCAGACGCCCTGGCACAGCGAATTACTCGACTGGCTGGCTGCCAACCTGATTGACCATAACTATGACCTGAAGCATACGCTGGCTACCATTATGACCTCCAAAATCTATCAGTTGCCTACGGTGGAGTATGCCCAGGTTGATCAGCTGAAAACAGGGAATTATGTGTTTACCGGGCCGGTACGGAGAAGGCTGAGTGCCGAACAGTTTGCCGATGCCGTTAGCCAGGTCATTACCCCGGTTTTTTACACAAAAGCGTACGATCCTGAGCCAACCACCATAGTAAGTGACTGGATCTGGTACCGTGAAATGGAGGTGGAACGCGACATTTTACCCCGACCGGGCAAACGATACTTCCGGTACAGTTTTGAGGTACCTTCGGGCAAAAGTATCCGGAAAGCGGAAGCCCTGCTGTCGGTGGACCATGCCTTTACCTTGTATATGAATGGGGAACAGGCCGGTACGGGCAACGATTGGCGCAAAGTACAGCATTTGAATCTGGACAAACTGGTTCAGCCGGGTACCAATCAGATAGCCATTGAAGGTGAAAATGAAGGCACAGTACCCAATCCTGCCGGATTAATATTTGCCCTGAGGATTACCTACCAGGACGGCAGTCAGGAACTGATTAATTCCAATGACAAATGGAAAGCCCTGAATGAGCAACCTGATAAAAACTGGCTGCTTCCTGAATTTGACGACAGCGAATGGGCCGATGTGAAAGTATACCGGGATGCTGAAGTGGA
>JBGTIS010000204.1:0-13829 GCA_041745535.1 Cyclobacteriaceae bacterium
GGCCAGGTAATGGAAAGGCTGTCTATAGCAACGGCATTTCCCAGGCCAAAATGAGCTACAGCGCTATTTTGGGAGAGATAACCGGACCCACCGGAAATTTCCTGTAACCACACCCGGTCAGCTACATACACCCGGATTTTAGCGCCATAGGCATCCCGGTTACTGAGCGTACCTTCCAGCTTTAGCTTAAGCCAGTTATTCTCCTCTTCGCTATGGTTGATGTATACCAGGGCTGGTTCAAACTTTCCCTGCCTGTCGGTTACCGTTGCTACAATTACATCCGGATATCCATCATTGTTCAGATCGCCTATGGTAGTTCCTCTGGCGGTAGTTTTGTTCGGAATTAAATGGGGAGGGGTCACATCCACAAACCGCCCATCCATGTGCTGGCGGAAAAGCCGGTTATCCTGCTTGGCATTCGCATCCAGCATTGATCCATTGGCCACAAACAGATCCGGGTATGAATCGTTGTTATAATCGAAAAAGACAGCACTCCAGCTTACTTCATCTTTTACCTGAACACCTAATTGGGCTGCGCTTTCCTCAAAAGCATTACCATGGTTGGTCAGCATTAAATTTTCCAAAAAGTTCGATACGTAATAATCCAGTCGTCCATCTCCATTGTAATCACCCACGGCAATGCCCATTCCATCAATGGCAGCTCTTGCAGGAGATGTTGGTGCTACCTCAGAAAATTCCGCTTTCGGAAATTGATTAATAAATAAAGTATTCGGAGAAAACTCGTAGCCGAAATCATTGATAACAAACAGGTCAACGTCATCGTCATTGTCAAAATCTGAAAAGGCTCCGGCCAGCCCTGCTCCCGAATTTTCTACCTTCTTTGTTTTTGTGATATCAGTAAACTGAAAATTCCCATTGTTCTGATAAAATACATTTGCCAACCCCCTGTTCTTCCATTGAAAATAGGGTTCCTGCTCGTATCCGACATAATTCAATATATAGATGTCCAGGTCACCATCCTGGTCGCAATCTGCCAATAAAACCGATGAGCTCCAGGTTTCAGGATCATCCGGAAAGGGAGTAAGCACTTCAAATCTTATTCCTTCCACATTCTTCAAAATGATATTGGGTTCCCTGGTATCCGTAGTAATCACCAGGTCTTTAAAGCCATCGTTATCCAGGTCGCCTGAAACCGCCCCCACGGTTTTGAATAATCCAACGCCATCGGTTATGCCTGCTTCACTGCTTACATTCTCAAATTGCCCATTCCCTTTATTCCGAAAAAGCTGATCCTGATCCAGTCCACCGGTAAAGTACAAATCCTCGTGCCCATCGTTGTTGTAATCGAAAACAACCACCCCACCGCCAATTAACTTGGGGTCATAATGCCTGACCTGCACATTTAAAATGGAGGCTTCTTCCGCGAAGGGCCATTGTGCCCAGGCAGGTCTTACCAGCAGCAGCAAAAAGAATGTAATCCAACCCTTCATCAATATTACAATAAGTTTTTAGTACCCTGAAAACTAAATTATGCAGCATTTTTCAGTTTTGTCATTCCGAAAGAATGCCGCAATGGAATTGTGAGGAATCTTTGCCATGCAGTTGATCGGCTATGGGGCAAAGATTCCTCCTTCCTCGGAATGACATTAGGAAAAATAAAGCCTCATCTGGTCGGCATCCCGACGGCAAGGAATACTTTATAACTATTGCTGACCTGCTTATAATCCCAATTATGTTGCTTTTCCGGAGATCAGCAAATTATTTGATTTTGCCTTTTATCAGCGTCAACGAATGGGCAGGAAAGCTATAGGTAACTTTTTGTCCTTTCGCATTAATGGCGGCCTTCTCCGTAGTTTTTACTTTTTCTGAATCGAAATCATTTTCAGCCTTAATATCAGCTCCATTTACTTCATACACGCTCAGGTTGCCGTTAAAGCTGCCTTCCTGAAGCACGATGTCAGTGGTGATGGGCTGATCCTGATGCCGGTTGACTACCGCCAGGATTACTTCACCATTATTTATGGAGGCTGAAACATCCAGATAAGGCACATTTTTTTGCTCGGTAGTACTTTCACCCAGCCCGATAAAAAACTCCTCAGTGTCGTAGGTATCGCAATCCACAAAAACATCCAGCGCCGTGCCCTGCATGTGCTGCGCAAACAGTTGCAACGGGTAATAGATGGTTTGCTTGAACATGCCGGTTTCATTGGTAAACATCGGACCGATTACATTCACCAGCTGGGCCATATTGGCCATTTTTACCACATCAGCGTTTCGAATAAAGGCGTTTATAAATCCAGCGATCACAAGGGCATCTTCCAGGTTATAATGTTCTTCCAGGGCCCGGGTTCCCTTCATAGAATCCCCTACCCTCGCCCGATACCAGATATTGTATTCATCCCAGGCTATGTAAATAGGGTCTCGGTCGCCGCGATCAGCCTGTGCCATTTCCCGGTCAATCAAACCCCTGATCAGTTGGGTACGTTGTTCAAGCACCAGCGGCGTAGAAAGAAAGTTGTAGTAGTTGTTATCCGGATTTCCTACATACATATGGATGGCAATATAGTCAACCACATCTTTGAGCTCACTTAAAATAGTAGCGTTCCACTCATTCGGATCGGCATTCGGCCGGTAATTGGATGAACCAGCCGCCACCAGCTGGATAGATGGGTCTGTTAACTTCATCAGTTTGGCCGCTTCTCTGGCCTTTTTGCTGTAGTCCTCTGCATTCAGGTGGCCCATTTGCCAAAAACCATCCATTTCATTGCCCAAACTCCAGTATTTAATTTGATAGGGTTCGGGAAAACCATGCTGCTTTCTCAATTCCGCATAGTAGGAACCCTCTTTTACATTGGTGTACTCCACCCATCGTTGGGCCTCTTCGATGGTACCTGTTCCCATATTCACGGAGAAGTAGGGTTCAGTTCCGAGTTTTTTGGCGAATTTCATGAATTCATTGGTGCCAAATTCATTCGTTTCCAAACGGTCCCAGGCCAGTTCCATTCTGGGCACCCGTTCAGGACCTACGCCATCTTCCCAATGATAATTAGAAACAAAATTACCGCCCGGATATCGGGTCAGGGTAACGTTCAAACCTTTCGCCCCTTCCAGCACATCTTTACGAAAGCCATCTTCGTCTGACAAGGGTGAACCAGGTTCATAAATGCCACCGTACACACAGCGCCCCAGGTGTTCTACAAAATTGCCATAGAGGAGCGGACTAATTTCACCAATGGTCCGGTCGGTATCAATCTTGATTCTGGCATTTTGCGATAAAGCTTCAGTAAGGGAAAATAGTACCAGAAGAATCGTTATAAGTTTTTGATTTACGGTCATTGAAAGTAATTTTTATTGTTCATATTTATTTATTAAAAGCACGGAAAAAGTATTAAAAACAACACTTATAAAAGTTCATACCGGTAAATATTGATGGTAGCGGCATTGACCACTAACTTTTCTCCTCCTGTCAGGGTGCCCTCTTCCAGGGTAACTTCCGGTTCCTTCCCGACAATATTCCGGGCCATTACAGATGTCCCCGCAATGGTCCATTTTTTAACCGAATTGGAAACATTCGCACCGGTTAATTGGAGGGTGATTTCCTGATCCGATTCCGTAGGATTGACAATAGCGATGGTTAATGCTTTTCGATCTGCGGTTAATGCCGCTACCATGTCCAGTGGATAGGTGTCGCCACCCGCATTTATGCTGGGTTGCCCGCCTCCAATGGGCCACTTTGGAGCAGGCTGCGGTACATTACCTGCTATCGCCACCGGGATCGTTCCCATTTGTGATTGGTATAACTTAAACAATAAGCCTGTCGAATTATAAATTACATCGGTATCGTTAAAAGAAAGACAGGAGGAGCCAAAGGTAAAACCAGCCATTTTGATGAGGTCGGTATGGCGGATAATCTCATTCAGAGCCCTCGCATAACCGATGGTTACTCCCAGCGTTGGCGTGGGATGTACCCAGTTGGTAAAGTAGGCCCACTCATCGAGATAAACAGCAACGTTCTTCGCGCCAGGAATCCGTTTCCGGTATGCCTGATAATGTTCCGCTTTTGCCCGTACCCGGTTGGCAGGTCTTCGGGTCCAGTCAATCAATGGTTCTTCAACGTTTACATACTTTCCTGCTTCAATGTCGAATCTCTGATCTACGGCACAATAGAAGTGCTCGCTCATGTAATCAATATTTTTCAGTGCATGCCGTAACAACCCGCCGGTCCAGTCGGATGCCGAATCATATTCAGCCTTGATTTTTCCGGTAGCTTTGTAGGCACTGCCCGTAATGGTCATTTCTTCCAGTGAGGCCCCGGAAGCAACCAGTTGAATGGTTGGATCCACTGCCTTCATCTTTTCGGCGAACATATTATGTTTGATGATGTGGCTTTTCAGATTGGTTTGACCCAATTGCCACCAACCATAGCTTTCATTGCCGACACACCACAGCCTGATACCGAAGGGCTCCGGATGTCCGTTCTCAGCCCTAAGTGTACCCATGGGGGTGTGCGCAGCACCATTCACATATTCAACCCATTGGGCAGCGGAATAGGCATCACCCAGTCCGGCATTCACCGTGAGGCTGAGTTCTACACCGATCAACTCGGCAAACCTGATCATTTCATGGGTACCCACATCGTTATTTTCCATGGCATCCCAGGCATATTCATAACGAGGAGGTCGTTGGTCGGGGTCTCCAATACCATCCCGCCAGTCATAGCCGGAACTCATATTGCCGCCCCATCGGTAAATGCCGGAATTCAAATCCCTTAGTAAAGCGATCACATCGGGGCGAAATCCGTCAATATTATCTTCAGGCATCAGAGATACCGCACCCACAGAGAAAGTTCCCTCCCCAATGCCAGTAATTTCAAGCCGCGCCTCTTTGCTATTATGCCTGCAATCCAGTGTGAAGGGATATTTTTTATATTCGTCTGTTAATTGAGCCAGCGTAACCGAGGCTTTCTGATCCGAACCTTCACCCCATATTAAACTGATGGTAACCTTCACGCCAAGGCTTCCGGACAATACAATGCGTCCTACATATTTTTTATCCGCCACCACCGCCAGTCCAGCCTGGGCAATTCCTTGGGGTGTAGTAGAATTGGTACTTATTTTTGGTGTATGAGCGCCCACATAAGCGTTGGCGGAATCCATCACCACAGCCTCCGGATCATCTACTGGCCTCCACTGGTTAATGCTATCCCTTGTGTTGATGGGATCTAATGTATCATTCAAATCGACGGTGTAAAAGAATTTTCTGTCATCCAGTACTTCAGCCCACAAACCATCGTCAATCAGGTCACCTACATCCACATTGCCAAGGGGTTCCAAAAACATACCATATACATAGGGGGAAATAGGCTCCCCCGTAGATCCAATATCTATTTTGGCTACAATTCCATCGGGTAATTTGTCCGCCTGCTGACTGCTGGAATTTGTAATGAGAATGGAAAATACCAATAAGAAATAGAATCCGTTTTTCATAAATAATTAGTCCATTGGTGTTACAACCGGCCAGTTGTTTTCCCATTTTATTTCTCTGATTTTTAGTTTGGAATGCCCTTCATCCTTCACATCATAGGCATGAAAGATCAGGTAATCTTTCCCATCAAAGGTATAAGTACTGTTATGCCCAACCCCCGCGTAATTATCGTTGCCTTCTATCACCAGTGAACCGCCCCCTTCAATCATAGGTTTGCCCTCTTTATCCAAATAGGGACCAGTCACATTTTCAGACCGGCCAACCACTACTTTATAGGTACTCTCTTTTCCCCGACAGCAATAATCCCAGGAAACGAAAAGATAGTAATACCCATTTTTCCTGAAAATAAAGGGAGCTTCAATGGGGGCATCTCCCGCTACAGAATCGGGCAGGAAATGGCTTCTTTTACGTTTTGCCACTGTATACCATTCTTCAGGGGTAGCGATGGCCGTTCGATTCGGCGTCAATTTCACCAGTTTCATCCCTTCCCAGAAGGAGCCAAATACCATCCAGGGAGAACCGTTGTCATCCGCTATCACATTAGGATCAATGGCGTTCCACAAGTCCCGGCCGGGTACCGACTGCACGATCATTCCCTGATCAACCCATTTAAATTCTGGATCATCAGGATGCAGGGTTTTGTTGGTAGCCAATCCGATTGCCGATGTATTTTTTCCAAAGGCCGATACAGAATAATAGATATAGTATTGTCCGTTGGCATAAGATATATCCGGCGCCCAGATGTGCCCTTTGAATCCGTTTACGGTCTTGAAGGTCCATTCGGGGGCCTGTTCAAAAACCGGATTTTCCTGTTTCCAGGTTTTCATATCTTTCGAACTGAAAACTGAAATTCCCCTACCCGTGCAAAAAAGGTAGTACGTATCGTCCTGTTTAATCAGGACCGGGTCATGCACCCTGATGTCTTCGGAATATTGGCTAAAACCGCTGGTTCCCGTCATCAGAAGGACGGATAGCATAAACAATTTGTAAAATAACGATCGCATATTTATTTACTTTTTTTTTCCCCAAACAGCGGTTCCATTTTGATTCAGCCCCGTAAATAATAGGGTTGAAGCAATTTTATTTTCCCAATCCCTTCCCCGGTGAACAAAAACTTCTTCTATCGTGCCATCTTCCCAGCGTAGTGTAAGCTTAGGTTCAGCATATTCCCAGGTATTGACTGATTTGCCATTAACAGTACCATCTTCATCCAATGTAATGGTAGCGGAACGTTGCATATCCGCGGAAATCTGTTCCGCCGAAAAACCTGGTACTACGCCATAGTGAAAAAAAATACGTTCCCAGGTACCGGGAATTTCCCCTTTTGTAATCGGTGTGTCCTCCACATTGGCAAACCTTTCCGGAGATACGGCAGGCCAACCATCTTCCGTCCAAAACATCTGTCGCACGTGCATGTCCATAAAATAAAAATTCTCTCCCGGTCGCCCCTGATGCGCCATAAAATACTGCCCCTCCTTTTGAAATACCGAGCAATGGGCAGTTCCCTGCCATCCCTGATGATTTTCAAATCGATAGGGTGCCAGAATCATTGGTATATTGTCTGTTTCATCATTCATATTATTCCCATTGAAGTCAAGAAATGGTCCTTCCGGGTTGTCAGCCCTACCGACGCGGACATTATATTTAGTTTCCAGCCAGTCGTAGGAGAGGAACAGGTAATATTTATCAAAACCTTCATTATATATAATTTCAGGAGCTTCAATATTTCCATTAATTTGATTGCCTGTAAAACCCCGCTGAGCGATTCTAACGCCTTTATCTCCCACTTTCGCGGGTAAACCGGTGGTAGCATCAAGTTTAATAATATAAATGCCATCCCAGGCGGAACCATAATAAAACCAGTGGTTTCCGCTTTTATCGATCAATACGGTCGGGTCAATGGCATTGGTCTGGATGGCCGCGTTGTCTAAAGAAGTAACTACGAGCTCTTTTTCCGTCCAGGGCCCTTCCGGAGAGGTTGCCGTAGCCAGTCCGATCACACTTAACCTGGGCGTAGGAGATGATAAGGAATAATATAACCTAAACTCACCACCGGTTTTTATTACATAGGGAGCCCAAAGGGCATCGAAAGGTTCTCCGCCATTGGATCTGATAAACTCCACACCTTTGAAAGGCAATACAGGAAAAACCCATCCTCTGAATTCCCATTCCACCAGGTCCCGGGATCGCCTCACCTGCAGACCCGGCCTGATGCTCCCGCCATACGCTACATCGGTGCTATAGCTGTAAAAAAAGTCTCCTTCTTTTATAACCGAAGGATCATGCACATTGTAGGAACCCCATTTTGCATATAAGGAAGGATCAGCAATTTCACCATAGGTATCTGAAATCTGATTGATATCAAAGGGGGTAGGTTCTTCGGGTACCTTTGTTGTATCCGGGCCATTGGTAATCGGGTCTTTGGGCACACCTTCTTCGTCCTTTGAACAGGACATGACCACAAGAAGTATGAAGAGCATGTAGGCATATTTCATAAATCTTCCCCTTTATTGTAAATGAGTGAGTTGATTAAAAATCAGCTTTCTGGACAAAGTGCCTTTATTGTTATAAAGCAATATGGAATCAACCTGAGGATTAATGAGGATACTGCGGGACGATTGCGATAAATACGTAGAACCAAAGCTTAATTCCACTTTTCTTTTCCGGCCGTTTTTTATAAACAATGAAGCATACACTTCATCCTGCCGGGCAGTAACCCGCTCCGTAATCAGTTCATTTTTCATTTGGAAAGACTGTATTGAATCATTGTTTTGAGTTACCACGATCACGGGGCCCTTCACTGTGTTTACCTTTACTATCCCTTTGGCATCCCCCTCCACAAAAAAACCGGACTCCATTGAATTTAAATACCTGAAGTTGCCTTTCCCATCTCCAAAGAATGTCAGTCCTTTTAATGCGTCATATCTTCCGTAGGTAACTTCAGGAGCATAGGAGTTTCCTACGGCAAGTACATCCAGGTTCCCATCCGCGTTCATATCCTGTGCCAGCAACCCATAAACAGGGCCTAGTTGCGCTGGTTGTGGCAATGGGATAAGATCAAATTTTCCATTGCCCTGGTTCAGGATAAAGGACGAAGACAACGTCTTACAATATAGTGTATTAAACGCTGTATTGCCCGTCAAAGCTACCAACTGGGTCAAAGAGGTGGCCGCATACGTTTTATAATATAAAAGGTGCTTTTTTAAAAATGGCATCTGAGTGGTTAGCATGTCTAGTGAAGGGAAAGGATTAATTATTCCATATTCATAGTATCCAATCAAAGGTTCGATGGCACCATTTTGATCAAAATCGGCATAGTGGATGATAACCGGCTCTTCGGGAGAGGCTTTCATGGGGCCATTCAGACCCAAATTGCCGGCGATATAATCGATATCCCCATCATTATCAAAATCTCCACCAACCAGGCTGTTCCAAAAACCTTGGGTGTCTTGCAGTCCGGATTCGGCAGTAATATTTACCAACCAACCCTTCTTATTGCTGAACAAACTAATGGGCATGGCTTCACCCACAATGATAAGATCCAGCGTATTGTTATTATCGAAGTCGGTCCATAAAGCGGCGGTAATCATGCCTATTTCAGCCAATTGCGGAGCGAATTCGCCCGTCACATCCGTGAATTTTCCCAGGTCATTGCGCAACAGATAACTTCTCGGTGGCTGAGGGTATTTATCCTTCGTTACCCTGCTACCCACAAACAAATCCAGGTCTCCATCCTGATCATAATCGCCGGCCACCACACACGATCCGCTGGACCGCAATGGCGGTAAAGCGGATAAGTCCTTACTGAAATTTCCCTTACCATCATTCAGATACAACCGGTCCTGGTAGTTTGGGTGATCCTCGTAGTATTCCACACCCCCACTCACCACATATAAATCCAGATCGTCATCCTGATCCGCATCAAAAAACAAGGCGCCCATGTCTTCGCTTTCAAAGTCTTCCGCGAATGGTTTCACATTGAAGTCTCCCCTGGAGTTTTGGATCATAAAGTGGCCGGGCAAGCGATAAGCACCGCCCACATACATATCTTCCAGGCCATCGTTATTCACATCTCCTACCGCGATGCCCGGTCCTTCCTGCGATAATTTATGGGGCAAAAGAATTTGGTGATTAAAATCGTTAAACTCGTTTTCGGTATGTTTGAATGGCAACGCTTTTGTTGGACGCAACAGGGTATTGTCGGGCTTTTTATTTGGGTTACCTGGCAATCTGCTTTCAGCATAAGCTATTGTAATTAATTGATTGGCAGGCTGATTAGGCTCCGTACTTACGCTGCCATCTCCCCAGACTACCTGAATGGAATCAACCTTTTGGGTTTTCCCTAATCCAAAGTGAATGACATCCTCCACTGAACTTTGAAAACCCCGAACCGGATAATGATACCTGACCTGATAAAGACTATCACCCATGATGGTTACCGTAGCGCCTACCCCATTTCTGTTTTGATCAGGTCCAGCTAATTTTATGCTGATATATTTGGAATCAGGAGTCTTTTTTTCCTGAAGCGTATTTATATAAATAAAAGCTTCCTGGTTAATATTATTGACCACCAGGTCCAGATCGCCATCCTGGTCAAGGTCGGCATAGGCCATTCCATTGGATAGGGATGGTTTGGTAAATCCCCATTCGGCCATCACTTTACGAAAAGTATTATCCCCATTGTTTTTAAAAGCATAATTTTGGACCACAATGCCAGGTCTGATTGCCAGGCTGTCGAGCATGGCTTGTCGCCTGCTTTCAGGATTTAAACCGGCAACTGTTTGCCTGAATTTTACAAAATCAAGGTCTGTCACATCCTTGCCAAATCCGTTTGAGATCACCAGGTCCTGGTAGCCATCGTTATCAAAATCAGCCAAAAGGGGTGCCCAGCTCCAATCGGTTTTATCGATACCGGCAAATTGCCCAATTTCACTAAATGAGTTATCCCCATTGTTTAATTGAAGCGTATTTCTCATATACTGATAACCATAGCCTTGTTGTACAGAGAAATAAAATTTATCATATTGAAGCGGCCCTGACATGAGTTTCCTTCGGAAATTATCTTCCGGCAGCATATCTGCCGCCACAATATCGGGTTTACCATCATTATTGATATCACCCACATCATTTCCCATGGCGAAATGACTGGTATGTTTGAAATATTGATCCACCCGATCGGTGAAAGTGCCATCCTGGTTATTCACATACAGGTGATCTTTGGAGAGGTAGTCGTTGGTGACATAAACATCGGGCCAGGCATCCTGGTTGATATCCAATACCGATACCCCCAAACCAAAACCTTCGATATTGATGCCCGCCTCTTCTGAAATATTGGTAAAATAAGGATGGCCGGATTTTTCATCGAAATCATTCCGGTAGAGCCGGTCTGTATTTCTGCCACTGCCATCTTGTAAAATAGGTCGGGGTACGATGGCCGATTTCTCAAATCCGCCCCCCGTCAGGAGGTACATGTCCAGATCACCATCCCGGTCATAATCAAAAAAAACAGCCTGAACAGATTCTCCCGCATCAGCCAGCCCATATTCCTCTGCCGATTCTTCAAAGGTGGGGTTCTGGCCAGGGGTGGTGCCTTGATTGATGTAAAGCTTATTCGGAAAATTATCGCTGTTCCCCATCCCTCCTACGCTGAGGTAAATGTCCTGCCAGCCGTCCTGATTGATATCCACCACGGAAACACCATACGCCCAAATTCCTTTTGTGTCAATGCCTGCTGTAGCTGTTATATTTTCAAATTCAAGTGAGGTATTCCCTGAATGGATATTCCCTGAATGGATATTCCCCGTATGAATATTCCCGCTGTTCCCAAGATTGATATAGAGTTCACAGGGAACCCTATTGCCCGAAAAAAAAATATCAGGTAATCCGTCGTTATTGAAATCACCAACGCCTACTCCTCCTCCATTGTATAAATATTCATACGTAAGGATATTAATTGAATCATCGGTGGCAATCTGATTAGCAAAACCTACCCCGGTTTTACTAGCAGGAAGCAATTCAAAAAGCGGATCGACGGTCATTTTTACTTTGCTTTGGCAGTAGCTAAATAATTGAATAGTCAGAAATACGGATAGTATATAAGCCTTCTTTTTTCGCATAAGCAGCCGATTCAATACTTTGGTAAATCACTAATGGATTTAAAATGAAATTGAACTTCTTTGCAATTTTTATTTGGGTATAGAGGGGTTTCCCATAAGAGCTAAAACAACCCTTATAGGAAACACTATCATTAAAAATTGCTTTGCAAATTTAATTACCTGTATTAGGTCTCAGATTTGGATTGATATCCAGTTCCGATTGGGGAATCCTGAGGTATTCCGCTCCAGGAGTCCAATTCGAGAATTCCGGATCATGAGTCTTTAATGCCGCAAGTTTATTCGCATCGTAAAACCATCCCCAACGAATCAGATCGTTAATTCTGCTGCCTTCAATGGCCAGTTCCATTACTCTTTCATGGGCAAGTTGTTCCCGCATCTGGGCTTGTGAGAATGCGGCGAACTCCGCGGTGCGATCCGGCAGATTTGCCCGGTTTCTTACCTCCTGAATTAAAGCGGCCGCTTCCGCGGTATTACCCATTTCGTTTTTAGCTTCCGCATTCATCAAAAGCACATCGCCATACCGGATGACCGGGTGATTAATTCCGGAATTTAAAGAGGCTGTTTCGTTGGGTACCCCCTGATCAGCTCTGGTAAATTTCTTGATAAAGATCTCTTCTACGGTATAACCAGCGCCTTCAGGAGCGGGAGTTAACCAATCTTTGCCGTAAGCCGTAGTAAATCCATCATCCGGTTCGTACGATAAAATAGTGGTCAGCATACGGGGATCTGTTTTACCATTGATAGTAAGCTCCAATTTCATTTCATTATAAAGCCAATCGGATGGAAAAAAATCAAAAAACCCAAATCCTCTGGCCGCATAGGTAGGTGCCACAGCAGAAAATTGTCTCCAATTGGCACTGGGCACTCCGCCCCAATTCAGGTCAGGGGATTCATCATTTGTAAACTCTACCTGGAAAATAGGTTCCGGATTGGCCTGCTCAATCGCAGGGTTCTCCGTAAAATTGTCGGCAAAATTAGGGGTAAGCGCATATTCTCCTGAAGCTATTACCGCATCGAATTCTTCAACCGCCGCTGCCCATTCTTGCGTATATAAATGGGCTTTTCCTAACAATGCCCTGGCTGCTCCCTGGGTAGCCCGCTGATTCTGTCCCTGGTCCGGGCCGGTTACGTTATCATAGTTCCAGGGTAATAAGCCCTTGGCCAATTCCAAATCAGCTTTGATCCGCGCCCATACTTCCGCCTGCGTACTGGTAGCAGGCTTTCTTTCTTCCTCGGTTTTGGGAACCGCCGTAACGATGGGCACATCTTTGTAAAATATGGTGAGCTGATAATGGCCTAAAGCTCTCAGGAAATAAGCCTGGCCCAGTACCCTGTTTTTAACATCCTGATCGATGTCCATGTCAGCAACACCTTCCAAAGTCTGGTTGGCCCTACTAATTAAGATATAACCCCCTTCCCAAATAATAGATGCACCGGCACTGGTAGCAGGCATCACGAAGTTACCGACGGTAGATAAAACATCCCATGGACTCCGGCCAATCAATTCATCGGACCTTGCATCGGCCATTACCAATCCCATACGGTTGTAAAACCCATCGATGATCAACGCGTTGTAACAGGCATTCACAGATGATACCGCATCCTGTTCGGTCTGAAAGAATATAGCCGCTGTATTGGCATTTGGATTAATGCTATCATCTTCCAGCCTGTCAGCGCAGCCGAAGAAAAAGGCGACCAATAACATATAAATTTTTATTTTTTTCATGTCTTTTCATTTTTTTGTAAAAAATTCATATTTTAAAAAGCCACCTGTATACCGAGCATGCTGGTTCTCGGTCGTGGATAGGTACCAAAATCATAACCAGGAGATAGGATACTAATGCCTTGAAAATCCGGGTTAAACCCTTTGTAACCCGTAAAGGTATACAGATTCTGACCAGTCACATAAATCCGGGCCTTGGTTAATTTCAATCGATCCAATGCTGATTGCGGAAGTGAATATCCCAAAGAAATCGTGTTAATTCTCAGATAAGAAGTATTTTGTAACCATCCCGGTCGATCGGAGGGTCTGCCATTCAGGTTAGGATCCAGAAAGATCATACGGGGCACATCGGTATTTGTATTGCCGGGGGTCCAGCGATCCAGGATATCTTCATGGAAATTGGTATTCCCGGAAGCCTGAGAGGACATCATCGATCGGTACATTTGATTAACAGCTTCCGCTCCGGCACTTCCGGAAGCAAAGAGTGTAAAATCCAAGCCTTTAAATTCGGCACGCAGATTTAACCCATAATATACATCAGGCAA
>JBGTIS010000205.1:0-5104 GCA_041745535.1 Cyclobacteriaceae bacterium
GATTTTCAAGATTCTTAAGCTTGTCTTTGAACTTTTTATCATTCTTTAACTCAGGAAATTTATTTAAATACTCGTTGAGCTTTTTAAATAAACTTTTATAGTGAGAAAATAGGCCATCATCAATTGACTTACTTAAGCTTAATCCGATCAAAACGGATATATTTAATATGTTTAACTTTGAATTATCGCCTACAAGAAATTCTTGAAAATCAGTACTTTGTTCTAATTTCTTTTTCCATTTATCGTAATCTTTTTTATCAATTATTTCATTAATTGATGGGTACTTGTTTATTGCATCTTTTGAGAAATCGATACACTTATTTATGTCCTTAAATATTTTCATATTGTAGTCATTATAGCCAAGCTTCCTTTAAAATTGCCGATAACATCTTGATAACCGCAATGCGGCTATTTTTACTATACTGGAATAGCGTGGGCCGCCCCGCGGTTATTTCGAAATATTACAGATAACTGCTACTATTGACTGTGAAAATGCATTATTATACCAGTACATGCTTTTTCTAAAGTTTATTTAATTAGTACCTAAAATTATATACTTTACCTGTTCCTAACCAATATTGTAAAAAATAATGATTAATGTCAATTATTCTTATATTTTTTAAGGATAAATCCTTTATACACACCTAAACATATTGGCATTTTGGCCAGGAATGGCCTGCTTTTCAGAAAATGGTGGGCATTTCCGGTTAATTACTTAGGTTAAAGGAAGTTTTTGGAAGGGTTTGAGGTGTTATTGTGGGGAAGTTTATAGTTGGTAGGGCAATAGGGGGCCATCAACTCATATTTACCATCAATTTTGTATCAATAAACTGTCTTATCCAAATCAATTACCCTTATTTCCTGCGCATAGGTGCCCGTATGGGCGTGTATTCCTATGATTTAGTGGGCATGTGCGGTCATATCCTGACAAATTGCCTTGAATTGATGCACATAGGTGCGCATAGGTGCCTGTATTACTTGCATTTTGCGCCTGTAAGTGCTCGTATGCGCATATATTCCTTTGAATTTGTGTGCATATCAGGTGATATTCTGACAAACCGTCCCTAACCAGAATTGATTTTGGTTTTATCAGGAGATTTCCCTGTCTTCGAAACAATTAACGAATTGTGAGAAAAATAACTTGTGTAATAAATCTTTGATATTGATAAGTTTAAAATCTATTAATTTATATAAATTCGGTTTTTTACTTATAAATTTTGATTTTATGAATACATCTTCTATTACTAAACTTTTTAAAGCCGTAGAACTGGCCCTGATTACTTTAACCGCGAAAAAAGAGCTGCAAAACAAAATGAATGCCTATAACTTTACCCCCAAACGGGTTCAGGAAGGAAATACGCTGCTGAATAATGCCCGGCTCTTACACAGTACCCAGGAAGATCATTACGATGAGGCCCGCCGGATATCGTTACAGATTAAGCAGGATAACCATACCGCCCTGGAGGTATTCCGCGATCATGTGGCCATTGCCAAGTCGGCCTTCCGGAAAGAACCACTGCTGCTGCAGGAGCTGCACATCCAAAGGTTGGAAAATGGCATCATTGCCATGACCGAGCAGGCTATGGATTTTTACAAAAAGGCTCCCACTTATATGATACGGTTGCAGCCTTATGGTGCTTCTGTGGAAGCATTCGAGCAAAACAAAGCAGCCATTGAAGCACTGGTTACCCTGCGGGCACAGCGGCAAATGAAAAAAGGGGATGCCGAGCATAGTACCCAGGAAAAAAATCAGGCCATCAAAGCCCTGCGGGACTGGTATGGGGAATTCCGCAAACTGGCCCGTATTGCTTTTCAGGATACGCCCCAGGTATTGGAAACCTTTGGTATCGTGGTACCTTCTGCTCCGAAAAAACGGAAAGCAACTGGTGCCAGCACTGCTAAATCCTGAAATAAGGAGATGGACATAAATTTTAAGGTATCCCCGGATGAGGCTTTGCCGAATTCCGGGGTCTCATGCATGGGATGCCGGAATTCGCCGGGCGCCGGGCGCTTTGCTCATCCGGCAAGAGTGTACCATTCCATGGTGGCCATTTTATTTTTGCTCACCTGCTAACCTATTATAGAAAAAGATCTGTGAGTTATACAGATTTCTCTGCTTTCTCCTTTTCCAGGTATTCTTTTAAATTGGTGCCAATGATTTGGTTCCAGCCCTTGGTAAAGCTTTCAATGGCGAAATTCGGATCGTCGGTAGGGAAGGTTTCTACGCCTTCGTGTGTTAATTTTACCCTGGTGTGGTCGCCTTCGTCAAACAATTCAAAAGTTACCAGCGAATTGCCCGGATAGCCTTCGTATCGCCAGCTGTACGAAAGTTTCTGGTTTACGATTACTTCTTTTACAGTACACAGGTGCAGGTATTGCTTGTCTTCGGTGCCGCCATAAAACTGAAACTGAAATCCTACCACCGGCTCAAAATTTTCTAAATCAAAATACCAGTGCTTCATTTCGTTTTTGTCGGTAATGGCTTTCCAAACCTGCGCTACAGGAGCGTTAATGGTGACTTCCTTGATAATGGGGTTAGTTTTCATTTTTGTTTTCTATATGGGTTTTTAATGAATTGAGTTTTTCGTCCCAGAACTGACTGAAATAGTTCACCCAGTCCGCTACCTCTTTTAACTTTTCGGGCAGGGTGTGGCAGTACCGTTCCCGGCCTTTCTGGCGAATGCTGACCAGACCGCATTCCGTTAGTATTTTGATGTGTTTGGAAATGGCCGGGCGACTTACTTCAAAGTTGTCGGCTACTTCGTTCATGGTAAGCGACTGCTGCGTCAGCAGCCCGATAATTTCCCGCCGGATGGGGTCGGCTATGGCCTGGAATACGTCTCTTCGCATAATAATGTAACCGTTTGGTTACAAATATATATGAAACCGATTGGTTACGCAATAAAAAAATAAAATTTATTTGGTAGCTACCACCCGAAGGCGTACATAATCGGCGTACCACTTGCCATTTTTGAAGGCATAAGGTTTGATGGTTTCCTGCACTTCCTGCTTAATGGTTTCCATATCCTCAGCAGTTACTCCTTTAAAAAAAGCTTCGCCAAACATAGATAACCAGTCTTTGATACCGGTATGTGCATCGGCCAGTTCGGTAGGCCGGTCGAAATGCTGGGCTAGGGTTACCCGAAAACCCTGTTTTTCCAATAAAGGAGTATATGTTCCGATAGAAGGAAAATACCAGAGGTCGAGGGCAGCCTGCTGCTGATAACCTTTACTGGCAAGTGCCTTGCGCAGTGCATTCACAATGGTTTGTACATTGCCTTTGCCGCCAAATTCAATCACCATGCGTCCGCCGGGTTTCAGGTTTTCATACATACATCGGATAGCACCCTGGTAGTTTTTTACCCAGTGTAAAGTGGCATTGGAAAAGATCGCGTCAAATTTTTCCTCAAAATGAAAGCTGGCAGCATCGGCCACTTTAAAATTTATGTGCCGGAACCTGGCAGCAGCATCCGCGATCATGGCTGCTGAACTGTCGATGCCGGTCACATTTTTAGCGGTTTCGCTGATTTTGGCGGTTAATTGTCCTGAACCACAACCTACATCCAGTATGCTTTCATTTTGTTGGGGCGCCAGCATATCGATAAGGCTTTCTCCATACTGATACACAAAGGCATGTTTTTCATTATACAGGTTGGGTTGCCAGGTGTTAGAAGGTTGATTCATGTTGGGGTTTTTAATTTACTAACGTTTTCAACAACTGAGGGGAGTTAAATTTCAGTCTTTTAATTTAATAGGAAGGTATAAGGTTTTTCCATTGTGACATTAAAAAAATCAGCTTTTCAATATACCGATTCCCGTAAAAATTTAAGTAATTCAATAACTTTTTCCAGAATTTGAAAAGTTTATCAGCAAAAAATCAACCTCAAAAATACACTTGTGGGGGCGCAAAAAGTTTAATGTGGAACAAAAAACAAAAACATTTTGGAAAGGAGATACTTTTTTTGTTTTCAATATTATAAACATAGTGTAACTTTTTTCGTTACATTCACTTGGGGAGTGTAACTTTTTTCGTTACCTTCCGAAATGGAAACACCATACTAAATAGTAATTCATGAAATGTTAAAGAGTTTTAATCACAAAGGGCTGCAAAAGTTTAGTGAGACTGGAAGTACGGAAGGGATAGACGCAAAACATGCAGAAAAAATAAGTGATATTCTTACTTTATTAAACGTAGCCAAATCGCATCGGGATATGAATGTTCCCGGTTGGGATTTACACCAATTAAAGAGGCCGCCACTCAGAGGCCATTGGGCCGTAAAGATTTCAGGTGCGTGGCGGATTACCTTTATATTTGACGGAGAGGAGGCCGTAAAAATAGATTATCAGCAATACCATTAAATTATTACCCTAACATCCAAAAATAAGGAATTTAATACACATAATTATGAGACTTTATAATCCAGGGCATCCCGGCAGGATACTAAAGCAGTATCTTGAAGGTGGAGGCATATCTATCACGTTATTAGCCGAGCGGGTTGGAATGGCTAGAAAAACTATATCTGAAATAATCCATGGCAGGGCAAGGATAACTCCGCCTGTCGCACGGAAATTAGCGAAGGCGTTACATACCGATGCTGGTATCTGGTTACGGCTTCAAGCGCAACATGACGAATGGGAGCTTAGCCAAGCATCTGAAGATGATATAAAACATATTGTACCCTTTGAATTTGAAAAAACTGACTATTGAAAACAAGGCAAATCAAAAAATATTTAAGGGAGTGCTTCAGGGCGCTCTTTTTTGTGTTTATAAGAATAAATAAATGAAGTATACCTAAATAAAGGCATAAAATGTACAAGCTGTGCTAACAGGTACCTCAAGCCACATATAAGCCTCACAGCTTGCTTTATGCACAGCGATTATTTGTTTTATGGCGATACCCAATTGCTGGCCGATTGTTACGACAACATCAAGCGATATATAGAGATAAAATTACGAAAATAAGTCCTAATGGACTGACTTCCTGGGGGTGGTGGGTGGTAAATGGTGCCACCACCCTGTACGAAAACTGGAACATCGATGCTGAAAACGATATTTCGCTAAACCACATCATGTTTGGTGAAATTGTCGCCTGGCTTTTTAAAG
>JBGTIS010000206.1:0-7361 GCA_041745535.1 Cyclobacteriaceae bacterium
GAGGAACCTGGCTTGCAAAAGAGCATGCGGCGCGACTGGTGGCCCAAAATGGTGATGCTGAAAATTTTGCAGCAATATTATAATGCCACCGGCGACGAGCGGGTGATTACCACGCTTACCAAATATTTCAAATACCAGTTAGCGGAATTACCCAATACGCCGCTGGACCACTGGAGCTTCTGGGCCGACCGCCGGGGTGGGGACAACCTGATGGTGGTATACTGGCTGTATAACATTACCGGCGACGATTTTCTGCTGGAACTGGGCGAACTGATTACCAAACAAACTTTCCCCTGGGCCACAGTTTTCCTCAACGAAAATACAAATGATAAAACTAATTCACCCTGGTATTATTTCAAAATGAAAACCTATCCCTTCGACGAGAGTGAAATTAACGCGCTTTCCGTGGCGCAGCAGGGGGGTATGCACTGTGTGAACTTTGCCCAGGGCTTTAAGCAGCCCCTGGTGTACTACCAGCAAAATCCGGATGAAAAATACCTGAAAGCTGTGAAAAAGGCGCTCCATGATATTCAGAAATACCATGGACAGCCACAGGGCATGTATGGCGGCGACGAAGGCCTGCACGGTAAAAATCCGGTACAGGGCATTGAGTTTTGCTCTGTTTCAGAATCCATGTTTTCGCTGGAAACAATTTTACAGATTACCGGTGATATAGAATTTGCCGATTATCTGGAAAAAATCACCTATAACGCGCTGCCTACCCAGGCTACCGACGACTTTTCCAGCCGGCAATATTTCCAGGCGGCCAACCAGGTACAGATTACCGATAAAATGCAGGCTTCGTACCAAACTATTGGTCATGGCGGCACCGACTATTGCTTTGGTGTGCTGACGGGATATCCCTGTTGTACCACCAACATGCACCAGTCGTGGCCCAAATATGTGCAGAACCTCTGGTATGCCACTGCCGATGGCGGCGCTGCCGCTTTGTTGTATGCGCCCAGTGAGGCGGAGATCAAAGTAGCCGACGGAAAAATGGTAAAATTTACGGAAGAAACCGGTTTCCCTTTTAAAGATGAAGTTACTTTTCGTATTGAAACAGCCGAAGCGGTTGCTTTTTCTTTTCACCTCAGAATTCCCGGCTGGACAGAAAACGCCACCGTTACGATTAATGAAGAAACCTGGACGGGCGAGGCTGAAAACGGAATCGCGAAAATAAATCGTACCTGGAACAATGGCGATGTGGTAACCATAAAAATGCCCATGAAGATCAAAACTTCGCAATGGTACGATTTTGCCACCAGCGTGGAGCGCGGCCCGCTGGTATATGCCCTTCGGGTTGAAGATGAATGGCGCAAAAAAGATCGTGGCGATAAGTACGAAACCTTTTATGAGATATTTCCAAAATCTGACTGGAATTACGCGCTCTATTATAAAGACCTTGAAAATCTGGACAGTGCTTTTCAGGTAGAAGAACAAAACTGGAAAGGCGATTATCCCTGGAACCTGGAAAACGCGCCCGTCAAATTGAAAGCAAGAGGTGTGCAACTGCCTGAATGGCAACTTTCATCCGATGGCCTGCCCTTATTTACAGCCTGGTGGGGGCCGAGAGATATTCCCGAAAATGGTATTAAATTTAAAGAAATCACGTTGGTACCCTATGGTTGTACTACCCTGAGAATCACAGAGTTTCCGGTGTATGGCATGTTCTGATTTTTATAACCATTGAATAAGCAAGTTGTGAGAATTCCTGTTCTGAAAATGTTCTGGCTCTATGGGTTGCCCTGTTGCTGGTTTTTTCTGGCGCTAGCACCCTTGGTACGGGCACAATCCTGGGTTAAAACTGAAAAGATTCAACACTATGTGGAAACCTTTAATGCCCATGATCAGGAAACTAAGAAAAACTTTGTTCCCAATGCGGACGCGCTGGATTGGCTGGAAGAAAATATTCCTTTTTTTGAATGTCCGGATACGACCCTGGAGCGCACCTATTATTTCAGGTGGTGGGTATACCGGAAGCACATTAAGCAAACTCCGGATGGATTTGTCGTTACTGAGTTTCTGCCCGATGTACCCTGGTCTGGAAAATACAATACCATCAGTTGTCCGGCCGGTCACCACTTTTACGAAGGACGGTGGCTGCGGAATACACGGTACCTGAAAGACTATGCGAAATTCTGGTTTCGGGGTGGGGGCGCGCCCCGGTTATACAGTTTCTGGGCAGCCGACGCGCTCTATCAGATGTATCAGGTACACCATGATACGAGCTGGATAGTGGGTTTGCTGCCCGACCTGATGGAAAATTATCAGGGTTGGGAAAAAACCAACCTGGATGCCAATGGCCTGTTCTGGCAAATCGACGATCGGGATGGTATGGAAGTGTCTATTGGTGGAAGCGGGTATCGGGCTACCATTAACAGTTATATGTATGGAGACGCGCAGGCTATCGCGCGCATTGCCCAACTGGCCGGAAAAACCAATCTGGCAAAGGAGTTTTCCGAAAAAGCCAGGAACATTAAGCAATTGATACAAAATAAATTATGGGACGAAGAAGATCAGTTTTTCAAAGTATTGCCCCAAAAACCAGGGGCGGAACTGGCCAATGTACGTGAACTGCATGGTTATGTGCCCTGGTATTTCAATTTGCCCGATACAAATGCAGGCTATGCCATTGCCTGGAAGCAGCTGATGGACAGCACCGGATTTTATGCGCCTTTTGGTCCTACTTCGGCCGAAAGAAGATGTCCGAATTTTATGTTTGAACACAAACATGAATGTTTGTGGAATGGTCCTTCCTGGCCATTTGCCACTACCCAAACCCTGGTGGCCCTGGCCAATGTGTTGAACCATGAGGAGCAATCGTATGTTAGTAAACAGGATTATTTCCAGCTTTTAAAGATTTATACCAAAAGCCAGCAGCATACCCTGCCTGATGGTACCATAGTGCCCTGGATTGACGAAAATCTGGATCCCTTTAACGGCGAATGGCTGGCTCTCAGCATTATGCAACCTACCGACCGGCCAGACAAAGATCGGGGTAAAGACTACAACCATTCTGCTTATGCCGATCTGATTATTACCGGCCTGCTAGGACTCAGACCCGGTACCGACAACCAGGTAACGGTAAATCCTTTGTTGCCGCCAGGTAACTGGGCGTATTTTCTGCTGGAAAAAATTCCCTATCACGGTCACCTGCTTACCATTCTGTTCGACCAGACAGGCGATCGTTATAAAAAAGGGAGAGGTTTTATGCTATATGCTGATGATAAACTAATAGCGCAGGCAGATACTTTACAAAAACTGGTGGGTCGGTTACCCGGCACTGAAAAATAAACACTGAATTAAAAAAATTGAGAAATATGAGAATAATACCACTTTTCATTCTGCTACTGATTGCCGGAGCGATACTTTCCGGCTGCGACACTTCAGAAAAAAAAGAAGTAAAAGAAGAACCGAAATCCACAGGGTATTCGCTGACACCCGTTCCGTTTAACAAGGTAAAACTGGAAGATCAGTTCTGGAAACCCAGATTAGAAACCCAGGCGAAAACGCTGGTGCCCTTTGCCCTGGAAAAAACGCAACCCGCTGTGGAAAATCTGCGAAAAACAGCGGAATTTCTGAAAGGTAATAAAAACGACCTTCCTTTTCCACACCGCTACATTGCCTCTGATTTGTATAAAGTGATGGAAGGCGCTTCTTACCTGCTGATGGACAACCGGAATCCTGAGCTGGAAAAACACATGGATGATATTATTGATGTGATTGCGGCTGCCCAGCAGGATGACGGCTACCTGTACGAAGCCCACATTACCGGGGTTTCCAAAGACCACGATGCATTCGGCGGCGGCGGTATGGGCGATAAACCGTACTCCTGGGTCCTGCACAGCCACGAACTGTACAACATGGGGCATATGTACGAAGCTGCTATTGCCTATTACCAGGCTACCGGAAAAGACAAGTGGTTGAAAGTAGCTGAGAAGAACGCGCAGCATATCAACAAAGTGTTTTTTGAAGGCGACCCGAATTACAATAATGGAAAACCGGTAAACCAGGCTCCGGGGCATCAGGAACTGGAACTGGCACTGACCAAACTGTACCGGGTTACCAACAATGAATTGTATCTGGATATGGCGAAAAAATTCCTGGACATTCGGGGAAAAACCTATGTGCCGGAAGGGGAAGGCGTGATGGCGCCTACCTATGCCCAGCAACACAAACCGGTAGCGGAACAGGAAGAAGCGGTGGGCCATGCCGTGCGGGCCGCTTATATGTATTCCGGTATGGCCGATGTGGGAGCACTTACAGGAACCAACGAATACAACCATGCACTCAACAGCATCTGGCATAACATTGTGGATACCAAAATGCACATCACCGGTGGGTTGGGTGCTATCCATGGCATCGAAGGTTTTGGCCCGGCCTATGAATTACCCAATAAAGACGCCTATAATGAAACCTGTGCCGCGGTGGGCAATGTGTTTTTTAATTTCCGCATGTTTCTGCTTACCCAGGATGCACAGTATATGGATGTTGCAGAAGTAGCGCTATTCAATAATGCCCTGGCAGGAACGAACATAGAAGGCAACAAATTCTTCTATGTGAATCCGCTAGAAGCTGATGGTCATACTACCTTTAATCATGGAAAACCCGGTCGGTCACCCTGGTTCAATACCGCCTGCTGTCCTTCTAACCTGGCCCGGCTGATTCCGCAGGTTTCCGGTATGATGTACGCCCACACCGATGTGGCTATTTTCGCCACCTTTTATGGCAGTAATCACACAACCATTGCACTGAAAAATGGCAAAGTGGCTATTAAACAGGAAGCGGACTATCCCTTCGACGGACAGGTCGCCATCACCCTGAATCCTGAAAAAGCACTGGGCTTTCAACTGAAACTCAGGATTCCCACCTGGGCCAGTACCAATCAGTTTGTACCCGGTAAGCTTTACGATTATGTGGAAGCCAATCCTGTTGCATGGACTGTAAAAGTGAATGGAGAAACCATTACACCTGAGTTGGACAAAGGTTTTGCTACCATCGACCGTACCTGGCAGCCTGGCGATCGGGTTGAACTGACGCTGCCCATGCCGGTGAGGTTCAATACCGCCATTGCCCAGGTTGAAGCTGACAAAAACCGCATCGCCGTTACCCGAGGTCCGCTGGTATATTGTGCCGAGGGCATCGATAATGGAGAGGCGGTACAACATTTTTATCTGGACCAGCTGCCTGATCCTTCCGCCGTTCAAACCCATGTGATTGGTGATGGGATTCTGAAAAATGTGCTTGAAATTGAAATTCCTTCTCAAAAAGTAAAGGGAAAAAGTGTCGAGAAAAGCAAACTGTCCATGATTCCCTACTATGCCTGGGACAACCGGGAAGATGGTTCCATGATCGTCTGGCTACCTACTGAAAAAGAAATGGCGGAATAAAGTCGGGAGTTGAAAGTCCGAAGACGGAAGCCCGAAGTTCTGACTCCCGACTTCGGTCTCCTGACTTCTGACTCCCAGCTTCCTATGAAAAAGCTTCTTATTAGCCTCGTTCTTTTTGCTCAGGTTTGCTGTACGGAAAAAAGGCTGCCTGACTTTTCAGATTTTGAACATTATATAGACGTATTCAATGAGCACGACAATGAGCTTTATGTGCAGTACATACCCAATGAGCAGGCAGCTGATTTTTTGCGCGACAATATTCCCATTTTTCAATGCCCCGATCCCGACATAGAGCGAACCTATTATTTCCGGTGGTGGACTTACCGCAAGCATATCAAACAAACTGATACTGGTTTTGTGATCACCGAATTTCTGCCAGAGGTAAGCTGGGCAGGACCACACAATACCATTTCCTGTGGATTATCCCCGCATATCATGGAAGGACGGTGGCTGCACAATCCGGAATACCTGGATGATTATATCGATTACTGGTGTTATGGTGGAAAAGAAGGCGGTCTGGCCGATAACCTCTTCAGTTACAGTAACTGGATGGGCGATGCTTTGTGGCAGCGATACCTGGTAAATGGCCGAAAGGATATGCTGGTTACCCAACTTCCTGCCATGATCGCTGCTTTTGAAAAGTGGAAAAAAGAGCATGGCACCAATGATCACCTGTACTGGTCGTATGATGTGCGCGATGGGATGGAAGAATCTGTAAGCGGATCGCGTACCCGGAAAAACAGGAGGGCCACCATCAGCGCTTACGCATATGGCGATGCTAAAGCTATTGCCAATACGGCCCGACTGGCACAAAACTCACCGTTGCTGGCTGCTTATGAAAAGGAGGCTGCGTCCATCAAGGAAGCTATTAATGAAAAACTATGGGATAAAAAGGCTCAGTTCTATAAAGTGCTGTTTGAAAATGATTCCTTGTCGGGTTGCCGGGAACTGCATGGATTTACGCCCTGGTATTTTTCCATTCCTCCACCTGCCCATGCCATTGCCTGGGAGCAGTTAATGGACAAAAATGGTTTCTTTTCCCCTTATGGTCCTACCACGGCAGAACAACGGCATCCTGGTTTTTCGGTAGAAAAGGCCTATACCAGCCCCAAAGCCTGTCGGTGGGACGGACCCGTCTGGCCATTTGCGACTTCTGTTACCCTAACGGCACTGGCTAATTATCTGAATGAATCGCCACAACCTGTCTTGAGTAAAAAAGATTACTTCAGGCAATTGCAGATTTATGCCAAAAGCCAGCAATTGGTGCAGGAAGAGGGTGGGGTAGTACCCTGGATAGACGAAAGTTTGGATCCACGCAATGGAGCCTGGATTACCCGCGAACGCTTCAACAATATGAATACGGAAGGGTGGCAGGCAAAGGAAAGGGGGAAAGATTATAATCATTCCACATTTTGTGACCTGGTAATTACCGGATTGATAGGAGTTCGACCGGGTGAAAATGAGGTAACAGTTAATCCATTGATTCCGGCAGATACCTGGGATTGGTTTTACCTGAATGAGGTCCTGTACAAAGGAAAAAACCTGGCAGTAATCTGGGACAAAACCGGAAGAAAATATGGACTGGGTAAAGGGTTCAAAGTCTTTTATGCAGGAAAAGAAGTCTTCTCTTCCAATACCATAGAAAAGGCAATTGTAAAATTATAACAACATGGCTATCCTGAGTGAAGGCACCAGGTAATTAACAACATGGATTTTTAAAAAGCATATTGATTATCAAAGGAAACTTATCATTAATCCACCAGATTAGTTTTACCCAACAGGCACTTTTTATGAATTCAATACTGCCAGTACGCGGTCCGGCGTAAAAGGAAGATGCCGCAGGCGTTTGCCGGTAAGGGCGGCAAAGGCATTGGCAATTGCCCCGGCCACTACGGGTAAACTGGCTTCACCAATTCCTGTGGGCGCATCCTCGGAAGGCATCATGGCAATGTCGATGCTTTCAGGAATATC
>JBGTIS010000207.1:0-5075 GCA_041745535.1 Cyclobacteriaceae bacterium
AAAGTCTGTTCCTACCCACACCCTGTCATGGCGGTCTACATGCACCATCCAGACCAGATCATCCGCCAGGCTATGCGGATCATCAGGATCATGCCGGTAATGGGTCGTTTGTCCGGTAGATGCGTCTACATGAACGAGTCCCCTCGCACCAGCTGCCCATAGGGAACCATCCTTGACTTCGGCAATGTCCCGAAAACTATTTTCATCTGCATCCTGGGGAAAATGAATGATCCTTGTCATGGAAAGGGTTTGCGGATCAGCTAGATAAACACCCTGACCACCGGTACAAATCAAGACTTTCCCATCTTTCCGTTCTTGTATCTTGTGAACATCAATTTCAGATTCTTGGACTGTATCCAGAGAATCTGGTAAAAAATGGTGAAACTTTTCCGTTTTGAGATCCAATAAATCAAGCCCTGTTATAGTTCCCACCCATAATCTTTGCTGCTTGTCTTCCCATAAGGAATTGATGTAATTATTAGAAAGGCTGTTGGGGTCGGAAGGATTTTCCCGGTAGGTGGTAAAACGATATCCATCAAATTTGTTCAATCCCCCTTGTGTACCCATCCAAAGAAAACCCTGGCTGTCTTGTAACAGGCATACTACATATTCATTGGAGAGTCCTTCTTTCATGGTATAGGTGCGGGAGATGATGTCTTTCGGCTGGGCAGAGAGGAGAGCTAGCGTAAAAAAGTATATCCAAATGGCTACAAAAAATGAAGTTATTCTCGCCTTCATGGTACTGGATAGTTAGGGTAGAACAATTGTTAAATTACGAAAAAGAAAAGAGATATGAAATAGATGCTTGTTTAGTAAGCTTTCCCCGTTTAGTCTTCCTGTTTTAACGCCAATATCTTCCGGTATTTATTTTGAGCCATCCATCTCATTTCACTGTTATTTTCTCTGCAGGAGGCTATGAATGCAACCAAAGTTGCTTTTACAGATTGGTAGCTGGGGTCATTGGCATGGTGCCCAATCCTATTACTATCCTGATAAGCCTGCTTGTAATAGGTAGTATATTCCGCCAGATGAGGCACCTGGTAGCGCACATGACCCAGTTCATGCACCAAAACCCGCAATGCTATTATTTGATTCGTATGGGTTATCTTCACACTCACCGAATAATCTCCATATTCAGAGGAGTACACATTCTTATTATCTATGCTGTGGCTCACATTGGTTGCTCCATCCAAACCAGGCCCCAAGTTGTCTACCACCTTAATATATACATCTGTTTCATTGCCTTCACTGTCCTGGATGGTATTGATCTCATGGTATAGGTCCGGATCAATGCTCCTGAACTTTTCAATCAATGCCTGTGTTTTTACTTGATTTTCCCTCAGTTTTTCTGCTGTTTTATAGACAGATTTCAGCCATTTTTTTATCCTGATGTGTTGCTCTGAATTTAAATCCCCTTTTGCGATTTCGTTAAGATTATCCATCTTTTGTTGCGCTGCTTTCAATTCGTGATCATAGCCATTTCTGATTTCAGCATAGGTATTCTGATAAACTCCAAGGCATACGATTGTCAGGATGAGGATACATAAGCGTTTCATAATTATTAGTGCTAAAGGTGATGGATTGATTTTCTGTGCTCCTTTCGGAGACTTTCATCAGGTGGGCCCACCTAAAAACACAAATCAGTGTAACTAACCGTTGAAAACCTGAAGCTTTGCTGGTTTCAGACCTTTGTGCAACGGTGAATACAATGCTACATCGGAAGCGATTATGAAACTTCCGCGCATGATTCAATGTCTGTAAATTATGCTTATCAAAAAAAAGGGAATGGTGGTTATTTGGAGGACAAAAGCTGTAGTTGTAAATGATGATACATTTTCTTCCTCATATGTTTCATGAGGAGAAAAAGCCACATATTGGCGGTGAGCAAAATGTGAGTAACGTTACGCCGGGGTGCGTGACCTACTCAGTCCGGGTTTTGCTAAACGCACACCAGTATGAATGCAGATTAATAGCCAGAAATGAATACTTATCGGATTGTAAATCCTTGTAATATGAAAAGTTCGGGTTGGAACGGTCGCCGGGAAGCAGAGCTGAGCAATGACATATTCTGAACGGCAGGGAGGGTAAACAAAAATCTCAGGCAAGTACCCAAGCGGCATGATTAGCTGAAAATTATGGTCCTGATTGATTAACTTCCACAAGCCTCACAACTATCCGGGTCGTCGAGGGAGCACTGGATGGCCGATTGATTTTGAGGATGCGACCTTGCCTCGTCTTCCTCAGTAACCACTACGACTACTTTTTCTTTTTCCCACCCTTTTGGTGGTGTTATTACCACCAAACCCTCTTATTCGCAATTTCATCTCCTTGTCAACCTATTCACCAATGTATTTCCGCACCAAGGAAGTTGAGGTGAACCGCCACAGCCAGGGTTGGTTGATTCTTCCCAACTGATCGGCTACCTGTACCCCCATGGCAGTAGCGGTGTACGAGCGGTTTTCGGTATCTACCGGCATACCCGTGGCCGCAGGAGTGGGTTGGCCCTGCGGCACATGATAATGCACATTTGGTTGACCATAAGTCAGGGTGGGCAGCCCCGTGACATTCGGGAAACTTTCGGCCGAATGGCTATGAATGATTATAAGAAGCACTTATTGCTGGCGGGCACACCTTTGGTAAAACCCCTGGCGCGGCCGATCCGGCCCGGTATGTGGGTGCGGAACCCGAGGGCGCGAGCATAGAGGAACAAGGCCTTGGTTGGAAAAATACCGTCGGCAGCCTATTCGTATACACCATAAAGTTCTCCTCCTGCGCTCTATTAAATGGTGGACTGAGCACTGAGCATATCTCCTTTTCCTACCCACGACCTGGTTGCGGCACAGTGCCTTGGGTTGGAGAAAGGTTGAAAATGGTGAGTTCAGGCCGACAAAAAAGCCGCATGGGGATAAGGCTGAACCCGATCCCACGGCTCACGTACAGCCGGTTACCTCCATTACCAATGGTATCAGCAGCCCATCCATCGGCCACCACCTCTCTTGGGCGCGCAATATTCAGCCAGCTTTCTGAAGGAAATAGGGGAAGGCGTATCTGCCCGCCATGCGTATGGGCCGCCAGAGTAAAAAGCCCCTCATCGGCCGGAATATCTCTGAAAGCTATCGGGTTGTGCATGAATATCACCCGAGGCTCATCTGAAGGAATATTACGCAGGGCCTTCTTTACATCACATCGTCCGGCCCAGGTTGAACCCAGGCCAACTACATGGAAAGTAGCGCCATTGCCGGTATGTAAGGGAACAGATTCGTTTTCAAGCACTTTTATACCTGATTCTTCAAGAGTTGCCATTAAATAAGCGGCCATGCCCTCATTCACTTCACTGCTTTCCTCCATTTGCGAGTAATCATGATTGCCCATTACGGCGATAACGGGTACTTCCGCCTCAACCAGGGGTTGTAGCAACAGTACAGCTCGTTTTATAACAGATGAATCTGGTTTGTACACAAAATCACCGGCTATCAGCACCATGGCCGGTTTAGCTTCTAACGCTTTTCTCACCGCCTTTCTGACCATGTCCGTGTTACCCAGCCACATACCTACCTGAAAATCAGCTAATAGTGCCACTTTTTTTCCTTTCCATTCCGGATCTAAGTTTGGGACTTCTACCTCATGGGTCTGCACATCAAGAAGAAATCGGGGTTCAATAATAAAACTCCAAATTCCCAGTACAAGCACTATTAACAGAACAGAGAGTAGAATGGATTTGAAGATTTTCATATAATGTTTTTAAAACAGAATTTAGAACCCTTTGCCTCAGACTTTAATACTGCCACACAAACATTCAATACCATTTGCTACAGAAAACAAACCAGAATGGGGCCCTTTAAGATAGAAAACCAACTTCAGTGGAAAGATGTTTTCCTTCCTCCCGCGCCAAAGGTATTAGCAGCCCATCCATCGGCCACTATACTTATCTGGGCTGTTAACTATTTTGTTTTTTAGAGCAGGCACTATTCGAGACTCTGTGGCCTGTGGCCTCACAGGACACTTCCCATCCATCGGCCACCACCTCTCTCGGGCGCGCAATATTCAGCTAGCTTTCTGAAGGAAAGAGGTTTTCCTGAACTAACCGTAAGAATTAATTAGAAGCCTGCCCAAATGTTAATAAAGTGCCATTAGGATCTATGATCGGAAATTCTTTCTGCCCCCAAGGCTTTATTTCCAGCTTGCCTAAGCGTTTAAACGGCGGATTACTTTTCAGGCATTTTTCATAGAGTTTTTCAATGCTGTTATCAATCCTTAAATAGATCATAAAGTCAGACTTGTCAGGTTTTAATTCAGGATAGGCAAAAAAATGTAGCTCCGCGCTCTCCAATTCCATAATGATATATTCACCATAGTCTGACCTTAATTTAAACCCAAGTTGGTTTCCATAAAAATCTACCGTTTGTTGTTTGTCAATAAAAGGTAATTTAGGTGCTACAGAGGTAATCATAACTTTTATTATTTCAGGTATCTTACACAACCCTACCTCATCTTCTGCCATTTACCAGGCAATTTAGCAGGTTATAAACCGATACCCGCGTTCCCTTTATAAAATTGCATCATTTACCTTTACCTTTGGTTTTTTTGAAATAATTTAATAGGCATTCAATTTTACGATATGAAGTATGCGCTCCTTGTACTGTTTGTTATTTTTTATGTTTTAACGGTTGCGTATCCACTTTTGGCACAGCAGACTCAACCCAATATCATCCTATTTATTAGTGATGATCAAAGTCAGATGGATGTGGGATGTTATGGGAACCAGGATGTAAAAACGCCTAACATGGACCAATTAGCTTCAGCGGGAATGCGCTTTACAGCGGCCTATGCGGCAACGCCCATGTGTGCTCCTTCCCGAAGTAACATGTTTACAGGGCTCTATCCCTTTAGAAATGGATCTCAGATGAACCACTTTGCCGTGCGACCCGGCACAAAAATGTTACCCGACTATTTAAAAAAGCTGGGCTACCGGGTGGTTATCTCCGGCAAAGTAGATGTTTATCCGCAACCTGACTTTGAACACATTGGTGCCTATTTCGGGAAATATTTCCCTGTAAGCAACCGAAACGATCCGC
>JBGTIS010000208.1:0-14629 GCA_041745535.1 Cyclobacteriaceae bacterium
TTACAACAATATTTTTAGAAGAATTAACCCCTGCCAGGTGCTGTATCGCGCCTGAAATACCTACGGCAATATATAAATTCGGACTTACTTTAATGCCTGTTTGCCCTACATGCTCGTGGTGCGGCCGCCAGTCCATATCCGACACCGGTTTGCTACAACCGGTAGCCGCTCCTAATACTTTGGCCAGGTCTTCAATCAGATGCCAGTTTTCGGGCCCTTTCATACCCCGCCCACCGGAAACCACAATTTCGGCCTCAGGCAACAACACCTCGCCTTTTGCCTTGTCTACCGAAGTAACCGTTACATCAAAGTCGGCATCGCTTAATGCCGCATCAAAAGTTACTACTGTAGCTTCACTACCATCTTCCCGGGCAGTAATTGTATTTTTCTTTATCGCGATTATTTTCTTATCGCCCCGCATTTCTGTTAGCGCAAAGGCTTTGCCTGTATAGATGCTTCTTTTTACCACAAACCCATTGCTCAGATCAGGCAACGCGGTAACATTAGAAGCCAAAGCCGCATTAATTTTTACTGCCACCCGGGCTGCTACCGGATCACCCAGTGACGATTTGGCCAGTACCAGTATGTGGGCACCGGTTTGCTCCATCGCCTGGCTGATTACCGAAGCATAGGCTTTGATTACATCCTGGTTAAGCCGGGAATCGCTGGCATGTAAAACTTTAGCGGCACCACTTTTCCCGATAGCTTGCAATTCGCTCTCATCAATCTCTCCCATGGCCAGTGCTACTACTTCGCCTTCGCTCTGTAATTTGGTTAATTCAGCAGCGTAAGAAACTGCTTCCAAAGAAGATGTTTTGATGGTACCGTCTGAACTCTCCACAAAAACTAATACAGACATAATAAGTATTATTGTTGTTCTAATTGTAAAATATGCAATAATAAAAAATACGAGACAAAAACACTGCCTTGGGGCAGTTTAATTTTTTGTCTGTAAAATCACGAAAAAATTCAGGTAACTTCTTAAATCACCTTCGCTTCGTTTTTCAATGCCGCTACCAGATCTTCTATCCGGTCCGCGTCTATCATTTTTACCGCGCCTTTGGGAGGGGGTAATTCATAGCTTAAAGTTTTTGTTTTTACCTCATCGGTAAAAGGTTCTTTTACCTGTAAAGGTTTAGCGCGAGCGGTCATAATGCCACGCATGTTGGGTATTTTCCACTCAGCGATAGGTTCCTGGCAACCGGCCACAAACGGAAGGCTGACTTCCAGTTTCTCTTTCCCTCCCTCAATTTCCCGGGTCAATATGGCTTTATTTCCCTCAATTTCCAGTTGCATTACCGGAGAAACAGAAGGCATCCCTGCCAGTTCTCCTACCATACCATGTACTTGTCCACCATTAAAATCAATGGACTCTCTTCCCATCAGAATCAGGTCGTACTGCCCTTCTTCAATTACTTTGGCGATTTGCTGGGACACGAAAAAAGCATCGGTAGGCACCGCGTTAACCCGAATGGCCTCATCGGCACCAATGGCCAATCCTTTCCGGATGGTAGGATCGGTATTGGATTCACCTACGTTTAGTAAAGTTACTTTCCCGCCATGCGCCTCTTTCAATTCTACTGCCCGGGCCAGGGCGTAATCGTCGTAAGGCCCGATGATGTACTGTACACCGGTAGTATCGAATTTTGTGTTATTTTCTACAAAACCTATCTTAGCGGTGGTATCCGGAACGTGCGTAATGCAAACTAAAATATTCATACTGTTATGATAAAAAGTGCTAATTTGTACGTGAAGTTAAATAATAATCGACGAAATAAAAACCTTCTGACAAGATGAACTCACAACGGCTGGCACAGTTATTTAACTTTTTAAAAGAGGATCCAGACGATCCATTTAACTTATATGCCATCGCCCTTGAGTATCTGACACAACAGCCCAGAGAGGCATTGGTGTACTTCGAAAAACTCTTGCAGGCGCATGAAAATTATCTGGCAACCTACTATCATGCCGGCAAACTTTACGCCGACCTCAACGAAAAAGAAAAGGCAGAAAAAACATTCCTGAAAGGAATCAACCTGGCCCGGAAACAAAATAACGCGCTCTCCCTTCGAGAACTGCAAAATGCTTATAACGAAATGATGTTTGAAGAGTGAAGAAGTTGGGAGTTGGAAGAAGTGTCACACAGATAGGGTCAGATTGATTCAATCTTAACCCTATCTGGAATTTTTACATTTACACACTTTTTGGGATAGTTTACTTCCGGCTTCGGTCTTCCAGCTCCCGATTTCATTACTTCACACTACCAAACACCTTCCGCAAAATGGCCTCAGCCTGCCCGAACGGATCGCGGCGGATGTTTTTTTCTTCGCGCGATACCAGTTGAAACAATCCGTCCAATGCTTGTTGGGTAGCATATTCTTCCAGCACCGGTAAATCTCTCACATTCACATTAATATCGTTTACCAGTGGCGTTTTGTTATAGGCTTCAATGCCATCTTTGATACCATTGTAATATTTATAAGCGCCTACCTGTTCCAAAGCATTTTTTATTTCAGGCTGGAACTTTCCGGCCAGTTGCTGCGAGGTGGTTCTTTTCAGATAATCTGTCGCGGCTGTACTGTCGCCCTTAAGAATCCCCATGGCATCCTGAATGGTCATGGAAGTAATCGCCGTTACAAAAATAGGCGCTGCTTCTTTGGCTGCGTTTTCCGCGCCTCTGTTCAGTGCTTTCACGAAATCATCCACCACTTTATCGCCTACTATCGGAATTTTCCTGATATTTCTTTCAACCTTTTGCAGTTCCTGCGGCAGCAGAATTCTGATATCAATGATCGGATTATTCAGGTAACCGTCCTGTCGCGAAGCATTGTCGCTGGCAAATTCAGCGCCTTTTTTCAATGCTGTTTTCAGTCCCTGTATAATTTCCTGGGTGGTAAGCCCTCCCGCTCCTCCCATTCCAGCGTCGATAACGCCTTTTAATACATCGCAGGAAGAAAGAAAACAAAATGACAGGGAAAACAGTAAGATAAATAGCCGACTCAGCACTTTATTGAAGGAGATGCGATTTTTAAATTTTCTCATAGTAATTAGATGTAGTTTTGGCTTTGATTACGCAAAAATTATTCCATGCCCATTTATTAATAACCTTTTGCCCTATGAAAGAAATCTTTGCCGAAGTAATTACCATTGGAGATGAAATCCTGTACGGACAAACCCTGGATACCAATACCTATTGGATCGGACAACAACTGAACCTGATTGGTGTAAAAATTATACAAAAAACATCTATCGGCGATACACGCGAACACATCCTGCTGGCCCTGGCCGAAGCTGAACAACGGGCTGATATTATACTAATTACCGGTGGATTGGGCCCTACCAAAGACGATATTACGAAAAAAACTCTGGCTGTTTATTTCGACAGCCCCATCTCCGTTAATGAACTGGCACTGAAAGATGTAGAAGACTTTTTTGCCAGCCGTGGCAGGGCCATGAATAACCTGAATCGCATGCAGGCCGAATTGCCCGACAAGTGTCAGATTATCCACAACAGCGTAGGTACCGCACCCGGTATGTGGTTTGAAAAAGGGGGGAAAGTATTTGTTTCAATGCCGGGTGTGCCGCACGAAATGAAAAAAATGATGATCGAACAGGTACTGCCCCGTTTCAGTAAAGTATTTCCCTTACCTGTAATTTACCATAAAATGATTAAAACGGCCGGCATTGGCGAATCATGGCTGTCGGAAAAAATAGAAGACTGGGAAGATAACCTGCCACCCCATATCCGGCTGGCCTATCTGCCCGATCTGGGGCAGGTAAAACTCCGGCTAACAGCGGTGGGTAACAATCGGGCACAACTGGAAAAGGATGTGGCAGCGCAGGTGCAAACCCTGCTGCCGCAGGTTGGTGAATATGTGTATGGCTATGGCGATGATACCCTGGAAGGCACCATTGGCAACCTTTTGCTGGAAAGAAAGAAAACCGTAGCCACAGCCGAAAGCTGTACCGGCGGTTATATGGCACATGCCATTACCAGCGTACCCGGCAGTTCCCGCTATTTTCAGGGCGGCGTTATTCCGTACCATAACGATTTGAAAATTAAGGTACTCGGCGTGCAGGAAACCACCTTACAACAACATGGCGCCGTAAGCGAACAAACGGTGAATGAAATGGCCAATCAGGTTCGAAAACTATTCAATGCCGATTACGGATTGGCTACCAGTGGCATTGCCGGTCCCGATGGGGGTACTGATGAAAAACCGGTGGGTACCGTCTGGATTGCCCTGGCTGACGGGGAACAAACCCTTACTCATCAACTCAGCCTCACCAAAGACAGAACCCTGAATATACAGCTTACCAATGTGGGTTTACTGAATATGCTTCGAAAAGCATTAATGAAGCCTTTAGAAGTGTAACCCGTTTTTTCAGATTCTGACCAATTCTTTATTATAGGTATGATAAAAAAGTGGTTGTCATAATAGCCAGTATCCCATCATTTATTTGTTCATCATTTAATCAGGTATTAAATCCTGATATCAATCAAAACAGGGAGGTTACCAACCGAAAAGCCTCCATTATAAAGTCTTATTTTATAAAACTGGTTTTCAGGTTACAAAGCAAATAGTTGGATCAACTAACTACTATATTATTTAACCTAAAAATCAACCGCTATGAAAATGCCTTACATTTTACTACTCCTGATTGGTCTGTCAGGATGGATGAGCCTGCCCCAAGCCTTTGCGCAATATAATACCACCTACGGTACAGGCGCCGGAACCGGAGGAAGTTATAACACCCACGTGGGCCGGTATGCTGGCTACAACAGTACCGCCTCCTCTAATACCTTTCTGGGTACCTATTCAGGATATAAAACTACTGTAGGTGCCAATAACGTTTTTGTGGGAAGAAGCAGCGGATATTATAACACTTCAGGTTATCGCGATACTTTCATAGGATGGTACAGCGGATATAATAATACCACAGGCGATGAGAATACGTTCTTAGGGCATAGCAGCGGTTATAAAAATACCTCCGGCAGCCAAAATATCTTTGTTGGGTATTGGAGCGGATATTATAATACAACCGGTAACAACAATGCTTTTCTGGGAACATTTAGCGGAAACAGCAATACCTCCGGTTTTTTTAACACATTCATAGGAAATAACAGTGGTGAGGGCAATACTACCGGCTACGGCAATACCTATGTGGGATTTTACAGTGGCTCATCCAATAGTACAGGAAAATACAACGTCTTTCTGGGTCAGTACGCCGGCTATAGTGAAACCGGTTCTAATAAGTTGTACATCGATAATCAGGATGATGCCAATCCGCTGATTTATGGTGAATTCAGTAAAAACTCTATCGCTATCGGCACCAAATACACCGGCAATACCTATAAGCTTTTTGTGCCGGGAAAAGTACGGGCCACCGCCTATGATGTAGCTTCCGACAAACGTCTCAAAGACGATATCCATGTCCTGGAAAACGCCCTCACCAGGGTACAACAGGTAAAAGGCGTTAGTTACCTTTTGAAAAATGACCAGGAGGCACCACAGGATTCATCCAGCCAGGCAGGCACGAAAACTATGGCTGGCAATCAGCCGGTATACTACGGATTTGTAGCCCAGGACATACAAAAAATATTTCCTGAACTGGTAACTGATGACGAAGGGATACTGGCCGTAAATTATATGGGCCTGATTCCCGTACTGGTAGAAGCCCTCAAAGAAATTACCCTGGAACGGGACAGTCTGAAGCAAACACTATCGGTAGTAGCACAAAATAACCTGCAACTGGACCAACGCATCGCCGCTATTGAAAAGGCACTGGATTTGAAAGAAGTTTCTCCTTCAAAACATTATGGTAAGCCAACCGGTACGTTGCTGGAACAAAATCATCCTAACCCTTTTAACGAAAATACTACCATTCATTATCAGGTGCCCGACAAAGCCAGTAGTGTAAGTCTGGTGATTATGAACCAGAATGGCGTGGAAATAAAGCGAATCGATAACCTGCAACCGGGGGCCGGACAGGTGGAAATTGCCGCAGGCAGCTTGGCCGCAGGCACGTATTTATATGCCCTACAGATTGATGGTAAACCCACCTCAGCCCAGCGCATGGTACTAATCCGCTAAAACAGCCTTAATCCTTAATATTACTGAGAAAAAGCACTATCGGCACGCTGTAAAATGCGTGCCTTTTTCAATTTCATAACCATCCCTTTTTAGAAATCGATTTACTTTCCCTATAGGTTTTATGTTTATTTGAAGTAATACTTTCGCAGCCGATTTTTGAGGTTCGTGTACTTTAAATAGCCCCTTACCACGAAAAAGGAACTAAGCCCAATAAAGCCAAAGCCTATCCACCGGATGTTGTCAAAATGCTGTATTTGCAAAAAGGTAATCCCTGCCAGCAAAAGGTATAACGACGTCCGGATGTAGGAAAGCAGGGTTCTTTCGTTGGCCAGTTTCGTTCGTTCCAGAGCCAAATGGTCTCTGAGAATGATCTCTCCCTCATGCTCAAAGTCATGACTAATGTCCAGAATATTTTTTATCATATCTGTTTCTGTTTGCTATTCTATTATCAGAAACTGATTCGCTTATTAAAAGTTGCACGGTCAGGTAGTAAAAGTTACCCATCAAGTACTTTCTGTCGCTTTATACAAATATTTTTTAACTTTCCGGTGCCTGTGAATTTTGGGCGCGATTCATATTCTCCAAATATTTGAACGTACGTCTGTAGCATGAGCCAATACCTGCACGTAAAAGTGATCAACATTATTAATGAAACCGCAGCGGCAAAAACCTTTGTACTGGTGACGGAAGATGGAAAACCTGTTCCGTACCAGGCCGGCCAGTTCTTAACTTTTATCTTTTCTGTGAATGGTACGCTGTATCGTCGGTCCTATTCCCTGAGTTCCTCTCCTGAAACCGATGCGCACCTGGCCATTACTGTCAAACGGGTGCAATATGGCAGAATATCCCACCACATAATCAATCAGTTGAAAGTAGGAACCCTTTTACAATGCCTGCCGCCTGCGGGGCGATTTATTTTACCAGACAAACAGGCGCCCGTTTCCAGAGATGTTTTTTTAATAGCGGCGGGCAGTGGCATTACCCCGATATTCAGCATCCTGAAAACCTTATTGAAAAAAGAACCGGAAAGCCAGATCACACTTATCTACAGTAACAGAAATGAAGCCACTACCCTATTTTATGACACGTTAAACCAGTATGCCCTTACTTATCAGGACCGGTTCCGGTGTTTGCATATTATGAGCCAGCCTGCCGACAAATCTCAGGTTTATCATGGGCACCTGAATACATTTTTACTGGAAGAACTGGTAGGCCAACACCTGCATTTCAAAAAAGAGCATGCGCTGGTTTTTGTGTGTGGGCCGCATGCTGTGATGCGAATGGTGTATATGAAACTCAGCATCATGGGTTTTCAAAAAGCACATATCTTTCGTGAACAGTTTGTAGTCCGCGATGAAGTGAAAAGCGCACCCGTTCCTAGAGTAGCAGACCCATCTGACAAAACAGTAGTCATACATTATCAGCATCGGGCATATAGTTTAACAGTGCCTTATGGAAAAAGTATTTTACAGGCTGGCCTGGACCACCACATTGACCTGCCTTACAGTTGCAGGGCAGGTATTTGCAGTACCTGTACGGCCACCTGTCGGGAAGGAAAAGTAGTAATGTCAAACAACGAAGTGCTCACAGAAAAAGATATCAGAAGCGGCCTGATCCTGACCTGCGTGGGATATCCCCATTCACACAAAGTAGTGATTGATTTTAAAGGAATTGATTGAAAGCGACTCAATGAATCTGGTTGTCACTGAAAATTTTTAAACTGATCTACCGGAAACTATACATCAAATTACAGTTTTTTGATCACACAACCTTTTCTTTATTAGCCAAAGGAAATGTATCTTTAGAAATACTCAACCTTGTGTACCGTTATCATGTTACCAAATAGAAATATGTGCTTCTTATGAAGATTTGTTTGTTAGGCTTGCTGGGATTGTGGCTTGCCCTGCCGCTGGTAGCATGGGGACAGGAAACCGATAAAGTAATTATTACGGGAATTGTGGTAGATGCCGATAGCCTCCATCCGCTGCCTTCGGTACACGTACGGGCAAAAAATACCAACCTGGGAGCTGTTACAGAATTGGATGGGCGTTTTAATATGAGGGTGCCTGCCAACGATTCTATCGTTTTTTCCATAGTAGGTTATAAATCTTATTTAATAGTACCGGCAGACAGCACCGAAGCAGCCTTGTCGAATCTGACCATAAAAATGATTCCCCGGGTGTATGAATTAAGCGGAGTAAAAGTGAAGGAATATGTGGATATCACCAAATACATACGCCGTACCTACGACCGGTCCATAGATATGCGAAAGTCAAAAGGCACGCCCCTGTTTGAGGAAAAAGAACCTGTGAAAAAAAACGCGGTCGGTTTTTCAAACAACTACGACCTGAAACCTGCCAACCTGGAAGGCGCCGTAACCGCTTTCGCCAACCTGTTTAACGACGAATTTCAGCAAACCAAGAAGTTAAATAAAATACTGGCAATGGAGGAACTGGAGAAAAAGCAGCAATCGTCGCGCGAAGTGATGACCGAAAAATTCCAGGCCATGGTATTGTTTGTAGCCGACCTCAGTTACAGCGAATTGCTGCAATTTACCGATTATTATATGCCAGACCCCAGCCTGATGGTAGAAATGACCGATTATGGCCTGGCAGAAGGCATATTACTCGATTTGGAACAGTTTAAACCCGCGGCAAAAAAAGATAAAGTCACCCTGGAACAACAGTTGAAGGAAGCATCTTTCAAAGATCGCGACCATTTAGAGAAGATAGAATAAAATATGTTACAACACGTCCTGTCAGATCGATACGCCTTATATAATAACAGTTGCTATACCTTACCGGATATAGCAGCACAAACCATAGATGCAGTAATAACCGATCCGCCCTATGGCATTGGCTTTCAATCACATGAATGGGACAAAGCGCTACCAGAACGGCAAATCTGGGAAGACTGTTACCGTGTAATGAAACCGGGAGCGTTCGCATTGGTTTTTTCCGCGGTTCGGTTAATGCACAGGGTAATGATTGATCTTGAAGATATGGGATTTAAAATCAAAGACGTACTGTTCTGGTCTTTTTTAAACGGCATGCCCAAAAGCCGTGATGTGGGCTTGGATATAGACAAGGAACTTGGTGTGGAAAGCGAAAAAGTGGGTACCTATAACTACATACAGGGATATAAGAAAGGCGGCGCTTCCAATTATTATGCAGATGAAAAAAAATTCAGGTACGAACCCGTCAGTGATCAGGGAAAATACTTTCAGGGTTGGGGCATGGGCATCAAACCCTGTTATGAACCCATTATCCTGGTTCAAAAGCCTTTGGAAGCTGGCGCTACGGTAGCGCGGAACATGCTTAAATACGGCACGGGCGCGCTGAACCTGGAAGACACCCGCATTCCTTATGAAGAAGGCGAAGAGAAAGTGGGACACAATCCACATCCCGATGGCCGGGTTACCGGGAATATGTTACGAACCGAACCTGCCCACGATACGTACGACAAGTTTTTTTTAGTGCCGAAAGTGCGGCAGCATGCCGAAGATTACAATTTTCATCCCACTAAGAAACCGATAGACCTTATGGAACATGTCATTAAGCTAGTTACGCATCAGCATAGCGTGGTGCTAGATCCTTTTATGGGCAGTGGTAGTACGGCAGTGGGATGTATAAATCTGGGCAGGAAATTTATAGGTTATGAACTTGACGAATCGTATTTTAACATTTCTAAGAGAAGAATAGAAGAAACTATTTTAAGTGGCAAACAAGGATTTCTTTTTTAGGATATTTAAATATATCTAGGAGTTACGAGAAGTTATTGACAAACTGCCGTTGAGCTTCCAGGAACAAGCGTTGTTTCAAGCTGTAAAGCGAATCCAGATAGCCAGAATTAGCTAAAGAAGCCAGTTTCTGAAATGCCCCGCATCACGCGAAACAGGTGTGTTTTGATGGCTTGCGTTTGTCTGACAAAAAACTTTTCGACTGCTAAGGCTACCCCCGTGCAGATCAATATGACCCCTGACGATCTTAAAAAGCTCTAAACCACTATGATTACCGGATAGCAAAAACCGATTATCTTCATCATGAGATACTTCCAGAACCCTAGATGCTTTCACACAACTGCTTCCCGTAGGGCTACTCATCAAGTAGGCAATATATTTCTCTATGTCCAGCACTTGGTCTTTTTCTTAAGTTAACCATCTTTGCGTAACTCCTATATTTAATCAATTTACTTCCGGAAAATACTTGTCATTGCTTGGCTGTGGCATATTATCCTTATCCTTACTACAGGAAATCATGGTAAACAGGAGTAAGATGCCCGCTACCACAAAGTTTATTAGTTTTGTTTTCATGATGCATACGGTTTAATTTTCTAACTCCCATCTGGATTTTTAAATTAGAGACACCTCTTGAAGACTTTTAGTTGGATGAGTAAATAAATATAAAGGGTAAGTGGCTTAAGCGTATATCGTATTGAAACGGCTCTTTTGCTTTATCATAGTCGCGTCTATGCCCGGTACACCGCCAGGGGTGTAGGACAAGTTGTTTAAGCAGCGCGTTTTATTTGTTCAATCACCCTATACCCATTGTCTATTTTTAAAAGAGACCCTTAGGTTAGCTACTTGTTGAGCCCCATCAAGTGTCCATCGTTGCCCAGACACCTTCATTCTTTTTTGGATCACCTCTCGGTTAGCTGATTCCAAAACAAATACCCTTAAACTTCGCCATCACTTCACTGCCCTCATCAAAGGGTAGCAACTGCCCCAGGTAACAACCCAATTCCCACGAATACGCGCTTTGACGGAAGCCCTTTTTACTAACTTGTCCTACACCCGCATACTCTAACTCCAAAGGGGTACTTCTGAAGTGGGGGGTACTTCAAAGAGTCAAAGGAGTACTTCGGAGTATCTCGCGAGATATAAAAAGAGTCAGCCTTGATATTTTGAAGTGGGGGGGTGTACTTCCGTACATCAAGCGAGATGTAAAAAGCATCAGGCGAAATATAAAATACATCTCCTTTGATATAAAAAGCGTCAGGCCTGGTACATCGAAGTGGGAAGGGGTACTTTGCCTAATCAGGTGAGATACAAAAAGTATCAGACGAACCCATAGCATACTTTATTTTCTGATTATTCTTTCTAATTAATGGAATAATTACCACAAAGATTTTTTTATAAGTGAGAAAGCATAGCAGATTTCCCGGGCAATCTGGTGCACCCTTTCGCTATACTTTGCTGTTTCCTGAGGTGTATTGTCAAAGTCTTTGGGATCTTCATAGGGAAGGGTTACCCGCAAAGAAGCTCCAGGCACCATCGGGCAATTCTGATCGGCTTCTGAGCAGGTCATCACAGCGCAGAAGTTATCGGATGGATTTTCTGTATGGGAAAACTGCTTGGAAAAAACGATGATGGGTGGCACATTATCGGAATAATGTACTGTATACCTTGGGTTATCACCCGGTTTAATTTCCGTAATGTTGAATCCGGCAGCCTGCATGGCTTTTACCGCCCGGTAGTTAAAAGCCGTAGCTTCTGTACCGCCTGAAAAACTGGCTATTCTGGGTATATCATAAAAAACCGCTGCCGCCTGCGCCCAAAGCTGGGCCATATGACTGCGACGGGAGTTATGGGTACAAATGAAAATAAGTCGCGCCACTTCGCCTGCCTTTACTTTTTCTTCCACAAACAAAGCCAGTTCCTGCAAAACTTTTTTACGAGCCGCCGGAATCTGATCAAACTCCTGGTTTACCTGGGAAATGTAAGTGTGTAGCGATGTATAAAGATCTGTATTTTTCAGGTGCATGAATTAATATTGATATTGATAAATCGCAATATTACGATAAATATTTCAGGAAATTTATGGTCACATAATAGAATGTTTGAAAATCAAATGCACAATGACATAAGTTACCTGAAGGATCACTAATTCCGCAAAAAGCTTAAAGAAAACTTATTTTGCCAAACCGGCCTGTGCTATCAGCAGTAATAAGGCCCGCTGCACCGCTACGTGGGCATCTATGTTCAGCCACCACTCGTCTAATGCATGGGCACCACCACTTTCACCACCCCGCCCAATGGTAATGCCGGGAACGCCCTGCGCGATGGGAATGTTAGAATCGGTAGAGCCAAAACCTAAACTGGGTTTGGCGCCAAAAAAGGTTGCTGTAGCCATGCCCAATTGTACCAGCGGATCGGAAGCTGATATTTCTCCGGAAGGCCGGTTACCAATCATTTCTATATCAACGGTTAACGCTGCTGCTTTTCTGCTCATTTCATTTTCTTCCTGTAAAGCCTGTTGCATGGCCTTCTGGAAAATCTGATCAATTTGCTTCAGACTTTCATTATTTTCCGACCGCATGTCCACTTCCATCCAGGCTTCAAAAGGGATGGCATTGACGGAGGTTCCGCCGCCCATTCTGCCTACATTGAAGCTGGTGCGAGGTCCCTGCCTGGTAAAGGCATCAGCACCTTCACTGAAATGATAAATAGCCCGGCCCAGGGCATGTGCCGGATTTACCAGTCCGAAACTGCCCCAGGAATGCCCGCCCGGCCCTTCAAAGGTTACTTTATACCGGTGCGACCCTAATCCTTTGTTCACAATACGGCCAATGTCGCCGCCATCCACGGCAATCCAGTAGTCGATACCAGGACCTTTTTCACTGAACAGGTATTTCACGCCGCGCAGATCGCCTAAACCTTCTTCGCCCACTGTGCCAATAAACAGCACATCATCTTCGGTTTCAATCTGCTCGTGTTCCATAGCTTTAAGCACCGCCAGCACCAATACCAGTCCGCGGGTATCGTCGCCAATGCCGGGGGCATACAGGGTATCGCCTTTTATTTTTACGGTTACATCAGTGCCTTCGGGAAAAACGGTATCCAGGTGTGCATCCAGGGCAACTGTATTTTCTCTAACAGTTCCTTTCCGCAAAGCAATTACGTTTCCCTCTGCATCCATCCACACCGAATCGGCACCGGCTTCCCGAAGCATTTGGGCATACTGCTGCGCCCTTTTTTCTTCCTTAAAAGGTGGAGCGGGAATTTCATTCAGCAGGATCAGGTCTTCCTGATTTTTCGGTTCCAGGGCTTCCAGATAAGCAAAAGCTTTCTGTATGGCAGTATTGTTAGCTAACTTATTAACCAGTCTGGTATATTTTTTATCTATGGGAATCGCTTCAGAAGATTGGGTTTCCTGTGCCATAGCGGGGGTAGGTTGTACCATAATTCCTAAAAAAATAACACAAAAGCACGGTCCCAATAAAGAAATGAAAAAACTGATTTGCATAAGGTAGTTGATATTTGATCTGGTTAAAACTTTAGGGAAGTTAAAAACAGAAAGCGGAAAAAGTTACTTTCGCGTTAATTAAAATCAGGGAGTGCCGTACCCCAGCACCCGTATTTGCAAGGTATCTGCCTTACCAGGGTCTTTTGTAAAGGTTACCCATCCGTTTACCGTTGATTTGCCAGGCAGATAAGGAAATTCGATAGCGGCCTTTTCCTGCTGATTGCCCTGGCCGGCTACCACTTCAATTCGAACATCTTCCGCAGTTTGGGCGCCCCTGTTTTTCGCGGTAAGCGGTATGGCAAAATGGCCTTCCCTTTGTTCAACTTTACCCAGCGATACAGTAATATCCGGCGGCGTGTCTTTTGCTGTGATCGCATCGTATATCAGAAAACCGATGGTAGCGAAAACCAGCATGGTAGCCACAACCAATACTACCCATTCTAACCAGTTTTTTTGCTGCTTTTTTTTCATGTTCTATGACTGTATAAGTAACCGACCTGCCGAAGCACCCAGTGAAGCGGGAAAACCCAGTACCACCATTTCGGCAACCGCCGGGCGCAACGCTAAACCATCGAAACGACCAAAAAACCACAACATAAAAGCAGAAGCAGTAAGCGCTACAGCGTACATCATTATGGTACCGGTGAGTACATCCATGGAACTGCCAGGTTTGATTACCCATTGTTCGGCACCTCGGAAATTGGTGTAGTACAACACCCCCGCGACAATCAACATAGAAACAAAAGCCATGATAATGAGTTTGAAGGTCGCTGTTTCCAGGGCAATCGCTACAATTTCTTCGGTAGGGGCTACATTAGCAGCGATCAGAACCGCCCCACACATGGCTATATTGAGCTGACTAATGAAATGGGGTTCCCTTGTATCTTCCTCCTGCTGATCTTCATTTTCTTGCCCACCACCCAACTGCGCTTTGCCTACCGAAATGCCAATGGCTACGATCATAGATTCTACCACCATTTTTCCTGTAATTTCGCTGATGTCCATATCAAGCGTAATCCTGCCCGACAGCCAAAGTACAAATCCTGTTACCAGCAGCCCCATACCCATTTCCTCTGCCGATTCCAACAATCCCTCCACCAACGTATGCGTGCCGCGAATACCCACATAATGGTTATATCCCAGCAGTAAAAAAAGTCCAACGAGCATATAGGCCAATAACCTGATCGGACTGGCGATAAACCCGGCCCACCAAAGTTCCATGGTATACAGCATAGGCAGGCTGAAAAGCAGGCCACCGGTAATGCCTCTGGCATATTCTCTCAGTGATTG
>JBGTIS010000209.1:0-15365 GCA_041745535.1 Cyclobacteriaceae bacterium
CTTTATAAATAACTTTTGAGTTCAATGATGTTAATAATTAAAGGGTTATTGATTTTTAATAATACATCAGTTTTTTGTAATATAGATTCAACTGGTTTGGAAACCGTAATTTATAACGGGTGGCCTGCTTATTTTCTTACAATCACCGGATCGGCAATGCCATTCAGGTCATATACAATCTTTCCATCACGGATCGTCATTTCACATTCCAGTTTTTCTTTTCCTTCTATTTTATAGCCGGTATAATCAAAAAAACCAAAATCGCCTTTCCGCAGGGTGAGTACGGTTACGTCGGCGATGGCTCCTGTGGAAAGATGTCCCAGTTCCTCGCGCTGGATTTCCTGTGCCGGGTTCCAGGTACTGGCTTTGATAACCGCCGGCAAATCCATGCCCATTACCAGAAATTTAGACATCACATTCAGCATGTCCTTCATGGCGTTGTTCATGCTGCCAATGTGCAGGTCGGTGCTAATGGAGTTCGGGAAAAAATTCTGTTTGATGGCAGGAATGGCCTGTGAGAAGGCAAAACTGATACCGCCATATCCCACGTCAAATATGATCCCTTTTTTCTGGGCTTCCCACACAAATGGTTTTACTTTTTTGGTTTGCACATCTACAATGGGCTCCCGGCTGCCCAGTTCACCAAAACAGTGGGTGAAGATATCGCCCGGCCGCAGGTGATCCATAAACAATTCTTCAATAGATAAGGGAGGATCGCTGCCTCCAAAATCGATCATTACCGGAATGCTGGCAATTTTCCCGGCCCCTACTGCCTGATCGGTGGGCGTCCAGTCGTGGCCGTTAAAATGTGCCAGCTTAATGCCCACAATGTATTCCGCATTTTCTTTGGCGAAATTTCCCGTGGTTTCCGCATCCATGTCTTTGGTATTCTGCTCGAAAGGGCCTCCCCGCATCCCTTCGCCCACAATATTCAGAAAGGCCAGCACCCTGGTTTTTGATATGTCGATGGTTTGTCGCTTAAAATCCGGGAAGGTACGCCATCCGGAACTGCCGGCATCCACCACCGTGGTTACGCCATTCCGCAGGGTAAAGCCATCGGGCGGTACCGCACTGGGGCCATTCATATACGCCTGATTCATATTGGTTCCGAAAAAATTATGAGTATGAATATCAATCAGGCCCGGGGTTACGTACATGCCTTTCGCATCCACCACCTGGGTAGCATTGCCACTGATATTTTTAGCCACCCGCACAATTTTCTGGTCTTTGATGGCTACGTCCATTATCGCATTGATGTTGTTTTTCGGGTCAATTACATGTCCGCCTTTAATGAGAATGTCATAGGTTTGTGCCAATGCCGGGCTTCCAAATAACAGCATGTACACACATAAAGAGAAAATTTTCCGCATGGTTTATTGGTTTGAATTTCTCAGCCAATTAAAAGCCGATTCTTTGAATAAGCAAGCAGACGACCGGAAAAGAATGTAGAATTAATTAAAGCAACACGGTAAAATGCTGAGGCCACACTGATGCGGTGAGTCCCCTGCTAACGGTATTAATATCGGATAGGAATAACCTTTATTTTTCTGGTTTTATCCACCAACTCAAATTCTAATCCCGCTGAATATTACCTATATATTTCCTTAATTATTCCACGAATTTGTTTGTTTCCAGCAGCTGCTTTCACCAGATAAATATTTGGCGATCACCAAACCAAGGTGTATGTGCTACCAGCTATATCAGATCACCTGATGACGGGAAAAGTAGGGCTTCACCCTTATTCCAGAGCGGAAATAATTTTACACAGCTTATAGGTTAATCTCCGGCAATTACTATTTCTCACTAAATTGTATAGCAAATAAAAAAATAATATTTATATTTCCTCTACAATTTAGTAACATATGAAAGAAACACGATTAGGCGACTTTGAAGAAGTCATTTTACTATTGGTAGGCATATTGGGAGAAGAGGAAGCTTACGCCTTTAAAATTGCGGAAGAATTTGAATCCCAAACCGGCCGCTCAGTCTCTATTGGCGCTGTGCATTCTACGCTCAGCCGGTTAGACGACAAAGGTTTTTTAACTTCGGAAATGGGAAAAGCCACTGCCGAAAGAGGCGGCAGAAGAAAACGCATTTATACCATTACGGCGTATGGCCAAAGGGTATTGAAAGAGGCCAGAGATTTCAAAGTATCGTTATGGCGGCAATTCCCGGCATTGGGTACCGATTTTGGTGGACAAATTTAAGCGACAATCTTTGAAACCCAACAACATCCTACCACCTAAACTAGCTACACGTTTCCTGCTCTGGTTTCTCAGAGATGACTTGGCTGAAGAAGTGCTGGGCGATCTGGAAGAGAAGTTTTATGACAAGCTCGAAGGAAGCTCAGCTTTCCAAGCCAGACTTGATTATTGGTATCAAATATTTAACTACCTGCGACCATTTGCTATTAAAAATTTAAACTTTATAACCTATCACACCATGTATAAAAGTTATTTTAAAATTGGCTGGAGAAACCTCCTTAAAAACAAAGGTTACTCATTGATCAATATTGGTGGATTAGCAGCAGGGATGGCTGTAGCCATGCTCATTGCGCTATGGATTTATGATGAACTTTCTTTTAATAAATACCATGATAACTATGACCGTATTGCGCAGGTCATGCGCAATGAGGTCTGGGAAGGTAATTTAGAAACAGATGAATCGATGGTAACCGGTTTGGCTACGCTCCTTCGAACTACCTATTCCGATCAATTTCAATATGTGGTTATGGCCACCCAACCGGCAGATCACATCATTGCCAAAGATGAAGTGAAATTCTCAGAACCCGGCAGGTTTATGCATCCGGAAGCTCCGGAAATGCTTTCCTTAAAAATGCTGTATGGTACACGCAATGGTCTTTCTGATATGCACTCCATTGTAATTGCAGAATCTGTAGCGAAAAAACTATTTGGCGATGCAAACCCCATCAATCAGCAAGTTAAAATTGATGGACAAATGGAGGTAATCGTCACTGGAGTGTATGAAGATATCCCCTATAATTCTGAATTTAATGATTTGAAAATTATAGCTCCCATGGACTTATTTATGTCAGTCAACACCTGGACCGACTATAATTCATGGAATAATTATTTTATGCGCATTTACGCACAACTTCCACCTGCCGCTGATCCGAAAACGGGATTTAAAGCGGTATCAGCCGTGATAAAAGATACCATGAAAGATCACGAGGAAAAGGATACTTATCAGGAGAAGGAAGGCATCTTGCTGCATCCCATGAGCCGATGGCACCTGTATTCAAAGTTTGAAAATGGCGAAAGTGTAGGTAATGAGCGATTGTTATTTGTCTGGCTCAATGGCATCATCGGTATTTTTGTATTGCTATTAGCCTGTATTAATTTTATGAACCTGAATACCGCCCGCTCAGAAAAACGTGCGAAAGAAGTAGGTATCCGGAAAGCGATTGGTTCTTTGAGAAGTCAGTTAATTTACCAGTTTTTCAGCGAGTCATTTCTGGTGGCTTTCCTGGCATTCGTTTTTTCAATCCTACTGGCCCTGGCACTTTTACCCTGGTTTAATGATTTGTCCGGTAAAGAAATGCAATTGCCCTTTGCCAACCCTTATTTCTGGCTGATTTGTTTGGCCGTAACCTTTATTACCGGTTTACTGGCCGGAAGTTATCCCGCCCTTTACCTGTCATCCTTTGATCCGGTAAAAGTGCTGAAAGGCACCTTCCGCGTGGGGCGGTTTGCGTCGGTTCCCCGGAAAGTACTGGTGGTTTTTCAATTCACCATTTCCATCGCGCTCATTATTGGAACTATTATCGTTTACCAACAAATACAATTCGCTAAAAACAGGCCTGTCGGGTATTCCCGTGCTGGTTTACTTACCTTACCAGCCAGTTCAGCAGATTACAGAGGAAAATACGATGCACTCCGTACGCAATTAAAAAATACTGGTGTGGTTTCAGAAGTGGCAGAAGCCAACTATCCATTGACCAATACCCTGGGCAACAACACTGGTTTCGATTGGCCGGGAAGAGACCCTTCCTTTGATCCTTCATTCAATACCATTGTGGTAACTCCTGAATACGGAGAAACCGTGGGTTGGGAGGTAGTGGCCGGAAGAGGTTTTTCCAGAGATTTTAGCACGGATGCATTGGGTGTAGTCATCAATGAATCGGCGCTGAAGGTGATGGGATTGGACAACCCTATAGGCGAAACCATCCGGTTTAAACGGGATTATTTTGGAGGAAATGAATTCACCATTATTGGCGTAGTGAAAGATATGATCAAAGGCTCGCCCTATGAACCGGCTTCACCTTCCATCATTTTCCCTTCAATCTATGACATGTCCTGGTTATTTATAAAAATTAATCCTAACGAAAGTGCCAGCGTGGCATTACCCAAAATTGAGGCAGTTTTTAAAGATCTCATTCCATCCGTACCGTTCGATTACAAATTTGTTGACGATGAGTATGACGCAAAATTCAGAGCCGAAGAACGCATTGGTAAACTGGCTGCCTTCTTTACCATATTTGCCATTTTTATTTCCTGCCTGGGTCTGTTCGCGCTGGCTTCCTTTGTAGCCGAACAACGAACTAAAGAAATAGGAATCCGGAAAGTACTGGGCGCCACCGTGCCGCAACTCTGGCAAAAGCTCTCTGCTGATTTTGTTCGCCTGGTGTTGATCTCCTGTTTCATCGCCATTCCCCTTGCTTACTATCTGTTGAACAACTGGTTACAAACCTACCAGTACCACACCGAAATTTCGTGGTTGGTTTTGGCTGCGGCAGGCTTTGGGGCTTTAGTAATTACCTTATTAACAGTGAGCTATCAAACCATTAAGGCAGCACTGATCAATCCGGTGAAAAGTTTACGGTCGGAATAATGTCGGCGATTAGGAGGAATTTAGAATGAATGTCAGCATCCGGATTTACAGAATTAAAAGATAAATAGGATGATCTATACATTGAAATTCTGTTGGTTTAAAAATGAAATAAAAACCTCAGGCGAAAAATCCTGATCATAATAAAACTCATGCATCCCGACTCTGACCATATGCCACCACAGTTCGCTCAGCGCTTCCTGCTTTGGTTTCTCAGAAATGATCTGGCTGAAGAAGTGCTCGGTGATTTGGAAGAGAAATTTTATGATCAACTGGAAGAAAAGTCTTCTTTCCGGGCTAAGCTCAATTACTGGTTTCAGGTATTCCACTATTTGCGGCCTTTTGCCATCAGAAAATCAAAGTCAATATATTTAAATCATTACGCTATGTTTCAAAGTTATTTTAAGATTGGCTGGAGGAATTTATCCCGGCAAAAAATGTACTCCTCTATCAAGATCGGTGGATTTGCGATAGGCATTGCTGCATGCCTGTTAATTGCCTTGTTTATTCATCAAGAACTTAGCTATGACCGGTATTTTCCGAACGGAGACCGGATATACAGAGTGTTCCGCGAAGCCACTTTCAACGAATATTCGGGCAAGGGCGCATTTTTCCCTTCTCCATTTGCAGCTACTTTGCAGGAAGATTACCCTGAAATCGAACTGGCAGGAAGCTACAATCAGGTACCTTTGTTTGGAGCTGGCAGCAATGAGGTAAGGCGTGCCGACAAGCCAGAGAGTAGTCATGAAGATAATATAGTCTTTGCCGACCAATCACTTCTCGACATATTCCACGTGCCCTTCCTATATGGCAATCCGGCAAATGCCCTCAGTGAACCCAATACTATCGTCATCACAAAAAGCAAGGCGGATAAATATTTTCCTGATGAAGGTCCTCTTGGAAAAATCCTTATCCTCAATAACGATGCATCAAAACAATACACAGTGACCGGTGTGGTCTCCGATTTTCCTGTTACTTCACATTTCCGTTATGATTTTCTGATTTCTCTCACGGGCAAGGAATTCTACCCCGGAGAAATGACAAACTGGCGAAACGATAATTACTTTACGTATATTTTGGTCCGGGAAGGAACTGATGTGGCCGCTCTCGAACAAAAACTATCAGCCATGATAGAGAATTACTTTTTACCCCCACGCATCGAAGCCGGACAGGCTGAAGATATTGCCTGGGTGAAAAGTATGAGTTTTGGATTGCAACCTGTCCAGGATATTTATCTTAACATTGACGAAATCAGCGACAACCTGAACCATGGTGATATACGCTACATATTGTTGTTTGGCGCTATTGCCATCATCATTTTGCTAATTGCCTGTATGAACTTTATTAACCTGTCCACGGCCCGGTCGGCCAATCGTGCCAGAGAGGTTGGAATACGAAAAGTAGTAGGCTCGCAGCGCGGCAGCCTGATCAAACAATTTCTTACAGAATCTTTCATCTTCAGCTTTTTTTCATTTGCCATTGGGATTGCCCTTGCCGCTCTACTACTGCCATATTTTAACTTATTGTTTGCAAAATCTTTGGTTTTCCCGTGGAATGAATGGTGGTGGATATCCGGACTGATTGCTGGTCCCCTACTGACAGGCCTCCTTGCTGGCTTCTATCCTGCATTTTATTTGTCGTCATTCAAACCGATCAAGGTGCTGAAAGGCAATGTAAGCCAGGGCGGCCGGCGATCCGGTAGCAAAACTTCATCTATGCGGAATGCCCTAGTGATTTTTCAATTCACCATTTCTATCATACTGATCGTGAGTACGTTGATCATTGACCGGCAAATGTACTACATCCTTAACAAGAAATTGGGATTTGACAAAGATCAGATCCTCCTCCTGCAAGGGACACACACGCTTGCCGACAAGATCAACACCTTTAAAAATGAACTACTCCGGTTGCCACATGTATCTTCAGCATCCATCAGTGGGTACCTCCCGGTTGAAGGGGAAGGAGTCAATCGTAACAATGGGGGATGGACAAAAGAAGGAATGAACCCGGAAGAAGCGGTGAGCGGTCAGCAGTGGTCGGTTGATCCGAATTATGTAAAAACCATGGGATTAAACATTGTGCAGGGAAGAGATTTTTCTGCCTTGATGCCTTCCGATTCACAGGCTGTGATCATTAATAAGTCGCTGGCAAAGGCTTTGAATTTTGAAGACCCTATAGGAAAACAAATCGCTAACTATCTGGGCGAGTGGACGGTGATTGGAGTAGTGGAAGATTTTCATTTTGAATCTTTGAAGAAGGAAATCAGGCCGCTGGGGATGTACATAAGGCCGAGCTTGAATACGGTAGCGGTGAAGATAAATACCACTACCACGGACATGGCTGCCATGATCCAGTCCGTCACTACCCTGTGGAACGAGTTTTCTCCAAACCAGTCCATTCGCTATACCTTCCTCGACCAGGGTTACGCCCAAATGTATGACGACGTCCGGCGTATTGGAAGTATATTTAAAATATTTGCAATCCTTGCCATTATTGTAGCTTGCCTGGGTTTGTTTGCTCTTTCCTCATTCATGATAGAGCAGCGTGGGAAAGAAATCAGTATCCGTTTGGTGCTGGGGGCTTCAATAAACAACATCTTTATCCTATTGACCCGAAACTTTCTCAAACTGGTATTGATCGCCCTGATCTTCGCCATACCGATCGCCTGGTATATGATGCAGCGATGGCTGGAAGATTATAAATATAGAATACACATCAATTGGAATGTATTCTTACTAGCAGGTCTGATGGCTGCATTGATTGCCATTCTTACCATCAGCTACCAGTCTATCAGGGCTGCTTTGATGAACCCGGTGGATAGTTTGCGGTCAGAGTAAGTGTCAGCATCAGGATTTATAAGATTTTATGATTAATAAGATGAAAAATGAATTAGATTTTAATTGGATGAAAAAAATCAAATCTGGGATTAGCCCCAGGTTTGGAAAATCCAGTTCATTGAATAATCTGACTCATCAAGATGCTGACAACCAACAACCTCCTCAACTCGCCCAACGCTTCCTGCTCTGGTTTCTTCGGGATGACCTTGCCGAAGAAGTGCAGGGTGATCTGGTGGAGAAATTTTATAGTAAGCTGGAGCATACTTCTTTGTTCCATGCCCAACTCAATTACTGGTACCAGGTAGTCAGGTACCTACGGCCTTTTGCCATTAGAAAATCTAAACCTTCCACTATACTATATACGATCATGCTCAAACATAATTTTATCCTTAGCTTTAGAAATTTTAAACGGCATAAAAGTTCATTTTTCATCAACCTGATTGGGTTATCCACCGGTTTGGCCTGTGCTTTACTCATTTTCCTTTGGGTAACCGATGAATTGCAGGCGGATAAATTTCATGAAAAAGATGCCCGGCTTTATCAGGTTTTATCCAACCATCCTACGGCCGATGGTATCGATACTTGGCCTGCCACCCCAGCCATGTTAGCAGAAGCCTTGTCCGCTGAAATGCCAGAGGTGGAAACAGCAGTAAGCACAAGCACGACCGATATTATGCATAATTTCACCATTTCTTTTGGCGACAATCATTTTAATGCAGCCGCACAATTCGCCGATAAAAACTTTTTCAAAATCTTTTCTTACGACCTGATCCATGGTGATAAAAACCAGGTGCTGACCGATAAGAGCTCCGTAGTATTATCAGAAACTATGGCGAAAAAACTGTTTCAAAGTATAGAAAATGCTTTAGGCAAAACAGTTGAGTGGCAGGTTTTCGATAAAAAAAGCGAGGCTACTGTTGCCGGGGTTTATCAAGATCTGCCAACCTCTGCTTCCCAAAAGTTCGATTTTGTCCTCTCTTATGAGGTTTATAAAGATATACTGGGTGATGGAGCCCATTGGGGAAATTTTAATGCAGTCACTTATGTGTTATTCCGTGAAGGTGCCAATCCGGAGCTGTTTAATGAGAAGATACAGAATTTGATTTCAGAAAAGCGTAATACTACTGATAATACCACTCTGTTTGTTCAAAAGTATTCCGACATGTATTTGTATAATCATTTTGAAAACGGAGTACAAGCGGGCGGACGCATTGAGTACATCAGACTCTTTTCTATTATTGCTATCTTTATTCTGATTATTGCCTGCATTAATTTTATGAACCTTTCTACCGCAAAAGCTTCCCAAAGAACGAAGGAGGTTGGTGTTAAAAAGGCAATTGGAGCACGCCGTGGTACCCTTATTTTTCAGTTTATGGAAGAATCTATCGTCATAGCTTTTTTGTCACTATTTACCGCTGTTATTTTAGTATTACTCCTACTACCTCAATTCAATAGCATTACCGGAAAGCATATTGCTTTGCAATTGGATCCAACACTTATACTTTCATTTCTGGGTATTACGCTTTTTGCCGGACTGGTTGCCGGAAGTTATCCTGCCTTATATCTATCCAAATTTAATCCGGTCGCCGTATTAAAAGGAAAATTAAAAAGTTCATTGGGTGAGCTGCTGATCAGAAAAGGATTGGTGGTTTTTCAGTTTACCCTATCTGTAATTCTGATTGTTTCGGTAATTGTAGTATATAAACAAATTGAACTGGTACAATCTAAAAACCTGGGCTTCAACCGAGAAAATATTATTTATTTCAATATTGATGGCAAGGTAACCGAAAACCTGGAGACCTTTCTGACGGAGGTTAAAACCGTTCCCGGTGTAGAAAGTGCGTCTAGTATGTGGGGAAGCATCGTTGGTAGTACCGGGGCTACTTTCGGTTCATTCGACTGGGAAGGCAAAGACCCGGATGCCATTTACCAGTTCTTTCATCTGGGTGTAAATTATGATATGCTGCAATTATTGGGGATAGAAATGAAGGAAGGGCGATACTTCTCTAGAGACTTCAGTGCCGATACCTCAAAAATAATTCTCAACGAAGCTGCCATTGACGCGATGGGTCTGAAAGATCCGGTTGGTAAAATATTCAATTTGTGGGGAAACAACATGGAAATTATCGGGGTCACCAAAAACTTTAATTTTGAATCGTTACACGAAAATGTAAAGCCTTTCTTTTTTCGGTTACAGCCCAAAGAGGCAGAAAAAGTGCTGGTGAAAATTGTTCCGGGAACGGAAAGAGAAACCATCGAAAAACTTCAGGCCTATTATAAAACTTTTAATCCGGACTATACCTTTAATTATCAGTTTCTGGACGACGAATACCAGGCACAATACGTGGCTGAACAGCGGGTTTCATCCTTATCACGATACTTTGCGGGCATTGCTATCCTCATCTCCTGCCTGGGTCTGTTTGGTTTAGCCGCCTTCACCGCGCAACGCAGACTGAAAGAAATCGGCATCCGCAAAATATTGGGCGCTACTGATGTTGGAATTGTCTATTTACTCACCAGCGACTTTACCAAAATGGTAGGGATGGCTATCCTGATTGCCTTACCAGCCAGTTATTTTATTGCTGTGCAATGGCTGGAGAGTTTTGCTTATCGGATAGATCTGGCATGGTGGTATTTCGCCGGTGCCGGATTGGCCGCCTTACTCATCGCCTGGTTTACCGTAGGACTGCAAACCGTAAAAGCTGCCACTGTAAATCCAGTTGAATGTTTGAAAGATGAGTAAAAATTTCTGTTAGTATTATTTTGTTATTTCTGCCTGGCACAGAAGAAAATCTTAATCAAAAAAAGCAGGTTGGGATCAATAACCCCAACCTGCCCGGATGTTCACTAATTCTACTAATGCGTAATAAAAATCTTCTGCACCTGTGATTTACCTTCGTGGGTAAGCCTCACCAGGTATATGCCTTCCTGTAGGTCATCCAGTAACAGGGTAGTTTGAAACTCGTGCATTTCCTGCTGTAAAACCCTGATTCCAATCTGGTTAATCAGTTCTACCGTGGCAGGGTACTGGCTGTTTCTTACCGTAAGCTGGCTAGTGGCCGGGTTGGGGAATGCTGTAAATAATTCTTCAGCATGCAGTACATTCACACGGATGATCGAGCTAAACGCGAACTGTCCATCAAAGTCTACCTGCTTTAAGCGATAATAAAAATTACCGTTGCGTACTCCTTTATCAGAAAACTGATACTTGGATGTGGTATTGGTAGTTCCTTTTCCGTGAACCGTACCCATGATTTGCCAATCTTTGGCATTTGCGCTTCGCTGGATTTCAAAATAATCGTTGTTAAATTCAGAACCTGTTGCCCAGTTTAATACTACATCCTGCCGTTGGTTGCTACCTTCAAACGAAATAAAAGTTACCGGCAATGTGGAAGTGCCTTGTGCACCATAAGTAAAAGGGCTGAATGAACTAATGTTATTCACTCTCATATTACCGCTTAAGTTAAGCAAATTAAGAATATTCAGTAATCCACCTTCATTTATCCATTTGTTCTGTGTATAATGTACAATCATTAAATCAGAAGTTGACAAAAGACTTAAAAGGTTACTGGTGAGAGAATTGCCTAAGTCGAAAACGATATCAACGGTCGGGTTACCGGCAACAGGCTCAATTTCCCAGTATTCCTGATTACTAATGTCATTCACATCCGGGTCTTTCTGATCAAAATTACCAAAACCATTGTCAAAATATTCTGCCATAAATACAACCCCGTTTCCACCTGCTATATTTTCCAAACTCACTGGTGCATATTGGCTGTTTTTACCAATTGGGAAAGTAAAGTTGGTATTTCCTTTTTTATACATAGGACCATCAATAAAGCTAAGTCCGCTGCCTGCATTAATTTGCGCGCCAGTTTCCACCATTATTGCCTGGTCGGTGGTGGTATGTACAATACCGTTGGTAAGTTGCAGACTGCCCTGCACCCTTAAGCCTGAATTTAAGGTAATGCCCGCCGGACTGGTGTTATTAATGGTCAGGTTTCTCAATACCAAATCGTTAGAAGTTCCTTTACTGAGAGTTACTGAAAAAGCATTGAACTGCCCACCTACTCCTGTAAAGTTATTGACAACGCGTAGTTTCCAGTCGCCGGCAAATGAGCCACTGTAACTGGCAAATGATTGTTCAGGGCGATACTGACCGGTTAGGTTTACATTCTTTGTTGTAGGGGGAAGGGGATTACCGGTTCCTATAAATTCCACATTGGTATAATTCTGCCCTGCCTGTCCGCGGCTATTGGCCAGGGTGAATACCTCACCATTAGGAGCTACCAGATACACACTAATATTTCTTAAATAGGTATGGGTAATATCTACACTTACACTTTTAATAGCCGAAAAAGTAGTATCAGTTACCTGAATAGTTTTTTCTGCTACTACGCCAGTTTGTGATCCATTCCAGGTGGGCATAGTACCGGAAGCCGAAAACTGAGTGTCATTGGTAATACCCTGTCCGTTATTGGTAACAGTTTGTGCATTGCTTCCATTCAGAATTAATCGCCCGGTACCCATGGGGTTGAACACGCCATTATTCACGAATTCGCCGGATACATTCAGGGTTGCCCCATTTTCAATGGTAAGGAAACTCCCCTGCTGAATGGTTAAATTTTTGATTGATTCGTTGCCACTTATCGATAGGTACACGGTACGGGCACAACCCAGTTCAGCATCAGCATCAGCACTGGGTTTTCTTCCTCCCCAGGTAGCTGTGCTATTCCAATCGCCGGATGCTACAGCCTGATACGCCGAACCGATTTCAACCGTATCTGAAGTATATTCATAATAGCTATCGCTATGTTTTCCTTCACCAAGCAGGTAAAATCTGTATACATATCGCTGTCCTGCCACCACATTTGTGTCGGTTACTGTAGTTGCATCGGCAGGCAGTGAAGCAAGAAACTTGTACTGCGAATCTAACTGATTAATCTCTTTAGAATATACGGCTATACCAGCTTCATCAGGACAGTTCTCATCAAATTTAATGGTTATTGAGTTAGGTGAAGGACAAATCACTTCAAAATTATTTACCTCTCCTACCGGTTTTCTGTAAGAAACAAATTGGTAAATCAGTTTTCTGTTGTTTCCTGAAAAGTTAAAATAGCTGATCTCATTTTTATTACCACTACCGCTGACAGGGCCAGACTGGTAGTCTGGCGTGGCTGTTAAACTTCGGGTTACATGATCAACCGCAATATAATTCCCGTTTTCAGGACCAATTCCTAATCCTGTACGAAAACTGAAGTTACGGTAAGAGCTCGACATGGTAAAGGCATCATAAATAAATTCAATAGTACCGCTTTGTCCGGAACTAACTCCCGATTCATAAAGGCGCACCTGAAAACTACCATTGCTGGAAGAGAACCCCTCGGCAAAACCTACATTCAACCATTCAACAGTTAATACACGATTGGGAGCGATTCCTGTGACTTTATAATGTACTTTGCCAGTACTATTAGTTTTAAGCAAAGTAGCATAGGGAATCCACCAGAACCATAATTTAGCTTCTACTGATACACCTGCCAATGGGACGATACGATCGTTTGCGGGTATGCTGTAGGTATTGGCTGTTTCAATAATCTGTTCATCACCAAATCGTAAAACCCCATTGGTATTTACCGAAAAAGTATTGTATACCTTTCCCATAAAAATAAAATTAAAACCAATAGGAGTTACTGCTGAAGAGGTTTCACTTTTATCACCACCAATTAACACCTGGATACCGATGCTATTCATATTAGTCATGGTGCCTTCATATCCATTTTTGGTAAGTTGATAGTTACTAATACTTTGGCCGTAAACAGTACCTATACTTAAAACAAAAGCAAATAAAATATGTTTGGTATATACTCGTCCCATATATTTTATTAATTAAATAAAATTATTTATTTAAATATTCACAAAAACAGCAGCGCAAATAGTTTTCCGAAATCCAACAAAAGGGCTAAAATGTAAATAAAGGGCATATTTTCACTGACGGATCAGGCTGGCAAGGCCCAAAATTGGAAAAAATTCTATAAAATGGAATGTACTTTATGTAGAGTATTGATTCCAATCCGGCGGTTTTTAAGGTGTAACAAATTATTGAAAAACGATAATAATGATCTATTGAAGCAATACTTTACCGGTAAAATGAATGGGTGTAATAAACTCCCAGAAGTTAGTTTTACTGTTAAAGCCAATTGCTTGTCCATTACAAGTATCTGGAAGATTTATAGTTTCAACTCGTATATCTTTCAAAAGAATTTAATAAATTGTAACTGATAGTACTTACCTTTAATCCGATCATCATGGCAACTTTTTCACTCAAAATCAATGGAGCAATCCGGCAGGTTGATACTGATCCGGAAACACCCTTGTTATGGGTTCTGCGGGAGCATTTAGGCTTAATGGGCACAAAATTCGGGTGTGGTATGGCACAATGTGGGGCCTGTACCATTCATGTGGATGGTAAAGCGATAAAATCCTGTGTAATGCCGGTTTCAGCCGTTGCACATGAACAGGAAATTGTTACCATCGAAGGACTTTCTGAGAATAATACCCATCCGTTGCAAAAAGCCTGGATAGAAGAACAGGTACCCCAGTGCGGGTACTGCCAGTCGGGACAGATTATGCAGGCAGCTACTTTACTGGCAAAAAAACCAAACCCCAGCCGGGAGGAAATTCTCAACCACATGAAGGGTAATCTGTGCCGATGTGGTACTTATACGCGAATCGTAAAGGCGATTCAGAAGGCAGCCAATGCTACTTAACTCCTTACAATTACCATAGAGGTTGTAACCTGGTCTGAACCTAAATCTTTTTACGCATACTTATTACAACATCATGAAAAATCAACTTTCTGCTCATAAATCCACTGCTATTTCCCGCCGCAAATTTCTGGCCGCCACCGGCGGAATTACCATCGCCATCACCACTTACGCTTTCGTTCCAAAAAATCTGTTTGGAAAAAGTGATGCTACCAAAAGTACGGCGCCCAACCAACTTACTGCCTGGGTTCGCATAGCAGCTGATGGTATCACTACCATTTATAATCCCGCTGCCGAAATGGGGCAGGGTTCCATGACTGCCCTCCCAGTAATTTTCGCCGAAGAGCTGGATGCTGACTGGAGCAAAGTTCGCATTGAAAACTCTCCGATAGAACCCGACATTTACGGATTAGGCCGTTGGAACGGAAATAAGATTATGCTAACGGTGGGCAGTTGGTCTGTATCAGGCTATTTTGATAGTTTACGACAGGCAGGTGCACAGGCCAGGTATGTATTACTGAACAGTGTGGCCACAGCATGGCAGATACCCCTGGCGGAATTAAAAACAGAACCGGGCGTAGTGGTGCATGCGGCTGGTAACCGCAAAATCGGGTATGGTGAAATCGCGCCTTTCCTTATCATTCCTGAAACCATTCCTGAAATCCCCAAAGACCAGTTGAAACACCCCAGTCAGTTCCGGCTCATCGGTTCGGTAATGCCGCGGTGGGATATTCCCGCTAAAACAGATGGATCAGCTCGTTTTGCTATCGACATACAGGTACCCGGCATGTTATACGGCGTGATGGAACGGGGCAATATTCACGGATCTACACCTACTTTGAACAACAAAGAGGAAATCAAAGCATTAAAAGAGGTGGTTGAGGTAGTGGATATGGGCTATGGGATTGGCATCATT
>JBGTIS010000210.1:0-8233 GCA_041745535.1 Cyclobacteriaceae bacterium
ATAATGGTTTCCTGTAACATGCCTCAAACTATTTGGGTTTGCTTGAGATTGAGCTGTAGGAATATCTCCAATTCTTTCATTGGTTTCTTTATCAATAAAATCAGAAGGGCTTTGATCAAAAAAACCACCTTCAGCGGTACGGCCACTTGGATGGGTATGAAATGTGCCTTGTGTTTCAGTGAGATAATTATCTGCCGTTTCGCCACTAAATGGCTCAACATGGGCATAGGAGTCTACACCGGGAATTGCAAATGGTCCTGGCTTAGCATGTATTACTTTCTCATTACCATTAGCATCTAAACCAAAAATACCACCTTCTTCATGAAACCCTCCTTTTTTATCTCCAATGGATTCATTTGGAGCATGCGAATTGGCAACAGATTTACCCATTTCTTTCCTCACAGATGCACTTGGAAGTTCTACTGCTGAACTAACTTGACTTGCATCCTCCACAACTCCTCCAGATTTTTTTATGCTTCTAGCTTCTTTTTTATTGGTTACAACAAAAACTCGTCCATCACCTTTGTTGTCCGTCCCAACCTTATTGCCATTCTCATCATATAAATCTCCAGGGAACATCCCATCCGGGTCAATAAAGCGTATAGGATTATTAAAAGCATAATTATAGGGGCTTAACCTTCGTGATAGATCAGCCAGCGGATCCATCACATGCCACCTTCCCAACGCAGCATCATACATCCTGGCCCCATAATCCAACCAGTTTAATCCTAAGTCTGCTTGTAATTCCTTCCCATTGTAGAGGTACTTATTGCTTAATTCCCTGTTGGGAGATTGATTATGTGTCAGTCCGAATGGGTAATAATAGTTTATTTGAAGAAACTTTTAAACCCGCAGTGCATCACTGGTTTATCCCAAAGGTATGGCTCACCGGCACCTATGGGCGAACCATCGGGGACTGATACAGGCTGGTTTAATTCCAGACTTTCCGGGTTATTCTCATACTCCCTTATTTTTGAAAGGACCAGGGCTACTGAGCCTTGGTAATTTTCATCACCTCCACCCGATGCCCTACTTTGCAGATATGCTTTAATTGCTTCTACTTTCAGTGTAGCCACCGATCTGGCTTCAGCAGAAACTGCTTCATCAGCCGCCAGGGCAATCAGGTGGTCGAGTACCAGTTGGTTTACTGTGCGGTGTATTTCTCCTGTATACCCTTTTTCTTCCGGTGCTTTCCAGGTGGCTGCGATCAGCTTATCAACCAATTCTGCAAACCCGGGCATCCGGTTATTTCTGGCATGAAAATCAATCATCCGGGTAGCTCTTTCGGGGTTCAGCATAAAGCCTAAGGTGAAATCGGCAGCAGCTTCGGCAGCAGCGATCGGATCGAAGGTGATGCCGGTTCTGGAATCAAATACTTCTCTGGGGTTTTCCTCGTATCCCAATGGATAAGGCGGAATCAGTGCCAGCACTTTTTCGGGAATCGCCAGGGCTTCCGGATTCAGGGTAGCCAGCAACGCCTCCAGGGCTTTTTGCTGCTGGTCGGCAGGCACCATTTCCAGCACTTTCTGCCGGTCGCCCCGCATGGCATAGGTGTAATACAAACCACCCAGCACTTTGGACGCCGCTTCTACCTGATACCGGTGAAACATATATACCGGCACCAGTACTTCTTCCAGAGTAGCCATGGGCGCGCCCATAGGTATCTTTTTTTCTGAAAAGTTTTCCAGGGCAATTTTACGCACCTCCATCACCCGATCCAATTCATCGGCAGCCTGGGTGCCATTGTCCCACAAATGGGCAATGGGGTGGGCGCCACCAGCAGCCCGGGTATCGCGGTCGCTAATAAACAGCAATCCTTTTGCGATGTAACCATCAATGATTTGCTGTAAGCCTTCTTTTTCATCCATACCTTCCGGAAAATCCTGATAACCGTAGGCAATGGCTACCTTGTCCCATTCGCCGATGCCATCGGCATAAGCCTGAGAAAGGTCCAGCTTGCCATTCTTGCCAATAGCTACCATCGGATGTGGATAATCCATTACCGAAGCCCGGTTATTATAACTGGAAGCATAATTGTGTACCAATCCCAGCGTATGTCCTACTTCGTGCGCCGCCAGTTGCCGGATGCGTTGCAGCGACATGTCCATCATTTCCTGAGAAACGGGCTTTCCTGCTTCATAATCAGCTACCAGACCGGCGGCAATCAGAAAATCCTGCCGAATGCGCAGGGAACCCAGCGTAACCTTTCCTTTCAGAATTTCGCCGGTACGCGGATCGTAAATGCTGGAGCCATACGACCAGCCACGGGTGGAGCGATGTACCCACTGAATCAAATTATACCGCACGTCCATCGGATCGGCATCGGGGGGCAGCAATTTTACCTGAAACGCATTTTTATATCCGGCGGCTTCGTATGCCTGATTCCACCACGCTGCGCCTTCCATCAGGGCCGTGCGAATGGGTTCGGGTGCGCCAGGGTCCATATAATACACAATCGGGGCTACCGGATCGCTCATGGTGGCCGAAGGATCTTTCTTTTCCAACCGGTGCCTTACAATAAACCGTTTGGTAATGGGCTGGTCTACCGGTGTGGCAAAATCCATATACTCGATGCCATAATAGCCGGCACGGGGATCTAACTCTCGGGGTGTGTACTGGTTGTCGGGCAGTCGCACAAAAGAATGGTGCTGCCTTACGGTAACAGCTCCCGCATCTGGCGATACCGATTGCAGATAGTCGCCTGCATCGCCGCCGGTGAAAGTTAGCGTCACTTCTATTTCAGAGTTTTGCGGAAAATTTTTGGTGAGGGGCATATAAAAAGCACTTCGAGATTTATCTACTGAAAAGTTACCCTGCCGGGCACTTTTGATCATATCAGCCACTCTAATGGCGTCGGTCAGGAAAAAGTCGGAAGCGTCTACCAATACCTTGTCGTCTTCTTCCGCGGTTACTGTAAAACCCCACAATACCGATTCGGCAAAAGCCTGCGCTACAGCTTTTCTTTCCTCAGCATCATCAGAAACCGCACGGTAGCCATAATTTTTTTCTACAAACAGTATTTTAGGGCCACTGCGCCGGAATTCCATCACCCTGGAATCGCCCAGACGACCCCGGTCCAGACCAATATCGTTGGAACCAACCCCCGACGACAGAGACGAATAATACAGAAACTCCTGATCCAGTTTATCAATCTCAAACCATATTTTTCCTTCCCCCGCATCCCAGTAAAAATTAAAAAAACCTTTGTATGCATCCATACCGGCAGTTTTGTCTTTGATAGATGGTTTTGGAGATTGCGCCAGCGCTCCGGCTGGCAAGTATACCAAACAGGTAGTCAGTACAATTAATAAAACAGGTAGAAGATATTTCATTGGTGTAGCATTTAATATTATCGCAAACAATGGATAAATGGTTAATTGGATTCAGAAGAACAACACTGAATTAAAACATGACATAAGCATCAAATATAAAATTTTATTGGGCACTATATAAACTCCGTAGATTTTCATTTTGAATTCGAGATAAATTATATAGCATGCTAATCCATAATCAGAGATAAAAATAAACAGGGATATTAAACGGACTTCCTTAAAACTTTTTAAACCATTAATCGTTGTAAAACCATTGTGGTTGTGGAAAATAAGTGATTATTTTTTAGATTTAATTGTAACAAAATCAGCCTTTTATTAAATATTTTTTTATACTATGATCAGCATTATTACTTCTGTTCATAACCAATTGGCCATGAACAAATTGTATTATGAGTATTTAAAAAAATACACAAAAAACCCCTTTGAGCTTATTATTATTGACAATAATTCTAACGATGGCAGCACCGAGTTTTTTAATCAGCATGCCGATTGTGTCATTCAAAATAAGGAGAATTATTCTTATCCATACTGCCAGAACCAGGGATTGAAGCAGGCAAAGTATGACCTGCTGGCTTTTTTTAATAACGATATACTGGTTTCACCCGACTGGGACGAAAAAATAATACAGGTAATGCAAAAGCATCGGCAGGAGGTGATTTCATTTGCTACCAACGAACACATAGAAGATCGGCCAACCACCAACAAAATCTTCCGAAAGTGGAAAAGGATAAAATATCCGGTGTTATATACTTTAGGTACCAGTAAAGCCGGATTAAACCTGATGAAGTGGCTGATGTATGGCGACTGGGAGCAATGGACCCACAAAAGATATTATGATTTTGGCTGTAAGATCAAAGAGGGTTTCTCCGGCTCCTGTATTATGATGAAAAAGGAAGCCTTGTATAAAATAGGATTATGGGATGAGCGGATACAGGAAGCTGATTTTGACCTTTTTAACCGGTTGAAAAAACGGAATATTGAAAAAAACGATATCAAAGCTCTTTGCATCGCGTTGGGTGTGTATATTCATCATTACCAGCGCCTGACACTGAAGGCCAAACCTCTACCCTTCGCTGACCGTGATAACCTGATAAGCCTGAAAGAAAAGTGGGGAGCGGAAACCCGGCAACTTCAACAGAATATTCATTAACAGCTTATGTGTTAGGTTTACTTATGAAATACCTGCTTACCTTCCTGACGCTTATGTCTGTTTACCTTCCTGTTTCATTGGCACAATCTACTTCAGTGTATCAGCAAGTTTACGATACCTATGAGCAGTATCGGGAACCTGCCATTACCACCCGCCGGTTTAAACATGCCGACCTGATGCCGCTGCTGGAAAAGCTTGAAAGCAAGTCGGGCTTTAATGTACAACCTTTAGGGCAATCAATTCAGGGGCGAAGTATCAATTGTGTGCGATTCGGCCACGGACCGGTAACGGTACTGATGTGGTCGCAAATGCATGGCGATGAATCGACGGCCACCATGGCCGGCCTGGACCTGTTTAACTTCTTCAGCCGCGGCGATGAACTGGACGACCTACGGAAAACCATACTGGATGCAGTAACCATTTATTTTATCCCGATGCTGAACCCCGATGGCGCTGAGGTTTTCCAAAGGTGGAATGCCCTGGGTATGGATCTGAACCGGGATGCCCTCCGACTGCAATCGCCCGAATCGCGTATTCTGAAAAATATGCGCGACAGCATTGATGCTGATTTTGGTTTTAACCTGCACGACCAGAGCACCTATTACACGGCTGGCGTAACGGGCAATCCGGCTACTATTTCTTTTCTGGCGCCAGCCTATAATTACGAGAAATCGATGAACACCGTGCGGTCAAACGCTACCAAAGTAATTGTTGAAATGAATGAGGTGCTACAGCATTTTATTCCTGGTAAGGCAGGCCGATATAACGATACTTTTGAGCCGCGGGCTTTTGGCGATAACATACAGAAATGGGGAACAAGCACCATTCTGGTAGAATCGGGTGGCTATCCCAATGATCCGGAAAAGCAGTATATCCGAAAGATAAACTATACCCTGCTGCTTACTGCCCTGCACAGTATTGCTACAAAAAACTATGAGCAACATGACCTGGCCCAGTACGATCAGATTCCCTGGAATGAGCGGTATCTGTACGATTTTATCATCCGCAAAGCTACGCTGGTAAAAGCAGGAAAGCCTTATCTGCTGGATATGGGCATCAATCGTTACCAGGTTGATTTCAATCAGCATCGCGATTATCATTACAGCAGCAGCATTACCGAATTGGGCGACCTGTCGGTATACCATGGTTACCAGGAACTGGACGCGGAAGGCATGACCATTGTGCCGGGTAAAGTATATCCTAAAAAAATCAAGAACTTCAAAAAAGCGGCCGCGCTCAACATCAATGCGTTATTAAAACAGGGTTATACCACCATTCGCATCAAAAAGTCAGACAATTCAGAAGCTTTGCGAAAGGTTTTTCCACTGGATGTAGTAGGCAAAAAACAAAATCCCACTTACGATATCAGTTTGGGCAGTCGCCCCAATTTTATCCTGCAAAAAGACGGTAAGGCTGCGTATGCCGTAGTCAATGGCGTGCTCTACGATTTGAACAATGAGAATTAAGCTCACACATTTCCAGTCATTCTTTGGTTAGCTATTAGTATTTCTGACTGTTCGTATCATCAGTACCTGAGCCATGCAAATCTGTTCGAGCAAATCTTGCTGAAAAGCAAAAAAATACCTAACTAGTAGCAGCGGTAGCAATTAAAATCCAGACCAATGTTAGCGCGGAAACCACGGAAAGAAGTAAATAAACTTCCCTACGAGCCTAAAGAATGGGAAACGGTTCCCTGCCCCATGTGTCAGTCAGCAGACGCTTCATTGTATGAAAAAATTGGAGATAAACTGCAATACACCTATGTAGTATGCAATAACTGCCGGCTGGTATACCAGTCGCCAAGGCCAGTATACAACAACGACTTTGTACAGGCTGCCTATGGCGAATATTATGCCTACGATCCTGAATACTCGTTTGACGGCTATGAAGAAACCTCTGATTACAAAGCCTGGGATGATTCGGTGCGGGAAATCACAGAATTTGATACCGTACGCTCGGCCATTTTAGATGTAGGTGCCTGTATGGGAGAGTTTCTGTATCCTGCCAAAAAGTACTACCGGATGGAATCGAACCTTTACTTTTTAACCCTCTCAAACCCTTCTAAATTCTATCATAAAACGTTGAAAATCAGCATATTTTTAGAATTTATGGTAATTTGAATATAATAAAAGTTTTAGTAAATTGGTTAAAGTAAATGTTTATACTTCAAGGCGCATAGATTCGTGACTGATCAAAAGTTTGGAAATGGAGGGTAAGCAGAGAGTCAAGTTGAGTCTGATATTGATTATTGATATTAACAAAAAAGTTGTTTACAGCCTGATGAAATATTATAGGGGACTCAAAATATTTTCCGTATAGAATAGTCTTTTTAGCTACTCTACCCGATGGTTTTGTAAAAGAAGTTGAACCTCATCCAAGTACTGTTGCCGCTGTTGTTGTCCAAAATTTCAAAATATACCGGCACGGCCATTTTGCCAATACTCACCACCACGCACAAAACGTTCACCGGCGGCGGCCGCTTGCGTTTGACCAAAATGCCATCCGACGTGGAACGTTCCGTGCGGTCAATACTCAAAGTCAGTTGATAATGAGGGACAAAACTCATTAAAAAGGCGCCTAGCTGCTGATAGTCAATACTGACTTTGGAAAAGAAGTCTTGTATCCTACGCTCAATAGAACTAGCCTTATGTTATTTGGAAGCTAACCTCTGAAAGACAGTTATGATCGGTTAGTAGCTCAGATGAGTCGCGACAAGTCCCTCTCTAAGCCAGGCAGGCGCTTTACTCGCAAACGAAAAAGATCACGAAAACCGAAAATCAATCGTAGAAGGCCTATCTGATGCTTAAGTTGACAGCATTGGGCGGACCGATTTTGTTGTTTGCCGACTACAAAAGTCAGCTTTTTCTTTTTACTACTCAACTATCTCTCAAAACCATCGGGTAGAGTAATTTTTAGCAAACCTCCACAGCCTCTCAATGATATTAAGTGGGGTCGCCCTTTAGATTTGTGAAACAAAGCGAGACTTTAAAAAGTACTACTAGAAAGAGAACCGAAAGTGTGAGTGGTGAACTACAGGGTCGCCTAATAAATTAGCCTTACCGCTGGAATTAGTCCCTCACATTTTTGTATTGAAATAGAGCCATTTAGAATATTAAGGCCGCCGCGCGGGGATTAGTCCTTCAATACCTTCGGTTTCTATCTATCACTTAACTATTTAACTGCAAAGCCATGAAATTTGATTGGGTTATTGGCATGGGATGCCCCGCATTGATATCTGTAAAGCTACTCTGGATGCTGCCTTTTGTCAAAAGGATAGTCCTGTTCAGTTTACTCACCAGCAATTTGCTAACACTACCGTAGGGTTCAAGCAACTACTTACTTGGTTAAAAAAGCATAAGGTAGAGCTGAGTCATAGCTTCTTCTGTATGGAGCACACTGGTCATTATACCCTGGCACTATGCTGTCGCGTCGGCGATCCGATTTCCGCAAGAGCAAGAACTGCCTTACACCCTTGTGAGTCCACCGCGTTTGAAAAGATCACTAGGCATCACTAGGGGTAAGAATGATCAGCGGTTCCCCGCCGGGAAAAAGCTAAAATGTCTGCCTTAAATGCGGTCAAAGCCAAACTTATCAACCGTGTGTTTGCTACAGTGAACCGAGGCACTGAGTATGTACTCATCAAACAGTATGGACAAGCTGCTTAGGGCATAAGTGTAAAACATCTTTCCCTTAGGGGGCAAAACCCTAAAGTTTTGCCCCCTAAGGGAAACAAGATCGGAAGAGCACACGT
>JBGTIS010000211.1:0-43888 GCA_041745535.1 Cyclobacteriaceae bacterium
ATTAGTTTAATTTAGGAGGTATACAAAAAAATCGAAGCACAACCCTAGTGTACAACCCCTTAAGGGTGCTTAAAACAGGAAATTTTTTATTGATTTGCTTTATCGTCCAAGGTACATGACATCCACGATAATTAGTACCCCAAAAATGTTATTATGTAACCCAGGAAGCGGATTAAAAACAAAAGTAATTGGGTAAACCCTTAAGTTTACCTTACTATAATATATTAATTGGCAGGTTTTGATTCATATACGTTCCCTATAAATTACTCAAATATTTGATCTGCTTTTTAGAGAATAATGAAGACTTACTTTTTTTATTAGTATAATAATACCAAGTAAATAAAATAAAAGCTCTAAAACAATAAAACTTTAAAACTTTTTATCAGAATAAGATAAAAATAAAGTTTTTACAACTATTAGGCTTTGGATGAGGTTTGTGCTTACGTCAGACCTTGGATTTTCCAGGTAAAATCTTTTAAAACCAACCTGCGATTGGGGTATTAAAGCAACTGGGATAGATATGGGATAGATATAAACTGGTAGGGTGAGCAAGCACTTCCTGTTAATTTTCTTCACCAAAGGTCTGGTTCAGAGAGGCTTCTGTATTTCGGAGTTTTTCCTTGCAAAACCGCATCAGTTCCATGGCTTTTTTTACCTGATCGGATAAGGTATCAATATCCAGGGCTTCATCCTCCAGGTTGGCGACAATGCTTTCCAGTTCCAGCAGGGCTTCTTTATAAGATAAGGTGTTAATTGGTGGTTTCTTCTTTGCCATCTTCCTCTAAATTGAGTACATACTTATTTTGTTCAGCTTCTTCTAAGCCGATGTTTACCAAAGCATCGCCCCGGTTCACCACCGGGTTATTGTTCAATCCGATAATATAACCTTTTACCGGTGATTTCAGCTTAATTTCCGTTTCGCCAAAAGGATCGGAAATAGTACCAACCAGTTGGTTCTTTTTTACCACATCGCCCGAATTAATTACAGGCAGAAAAAGGCCGGCACGTCGGGCACGTACCCAGGTAGCTTTATAAATAATACGGTTATGCAACACTGGTTCCGGGCTTTCGTCGCGCATGCCCAAATGGTGCATCACCCGCAGGGCGCCATTAATCCCTTCTTTAATGGCAAACTCATCGAAGCGCAACGACTCGCCACCTTCGTATACAATAATTCTTTTACCTAAATGCGAAGCGGCATAACGCAATGAATTGGCCCTGTATTTCGCGTGCAAAGTAAAAGGAGCCTTGAAAGCACTGGCCAATTTCTGATTCACAGGATCGTTCAGCATACAACGCACCTGCGGATAGTTGGTGCGTCGCGCACCACCCGTATGAAAGTCAATACCATAATCTATTTGGGGCACGATCTCCTGCATCAGGTTAAAGGCAATGATACTGGCCAGTGAACCATTTTTAGAGCCCGGGAAAAAGCGGTTTACATCTTTCCCATCGGGTACCTGCCTGGAATGGTTAATAAACCCGAAAATATTCAGAATGGGAATACAAATTACCGTTCCCTTTACTGGTTTGTGATATTCGGAAACAATGAAGCGGCGGATAATTTCTACGCCATTGATTTCGTCTCCGTGTAAGCCGGCCAATAGCAGCAGGATTGGACCTGGCTCTTCTGAACGGCTTACAAATATCGGCACTTCAATTTTAGTTCTTGAAGGCAAACTACCTACACTCAGATTGATCTGAGCTTCTTCTCCTGGTTTTACTGATTTTTGTGCGATGCTGAGTGTTACACCCATTAGGCGTTTTTTTCTAAATATCCTACAATTTTTCCTGCTATATCCACGCCGGTAGCCTTTTCAATGCCTTCCAGTCCAGGCGATGAATTTACTTCCAGAATAAGCGGTCCGCGTGAGGCCTGGATCAGGTCTACCCCTGCCACGCCCAGTCCCATTACCTTGGCCGCATGAAGGGCGGTTTCCCTTTCTTCTTCAGATAGCTCCACAATTTCGGCACGCCCGCCCCGGTGCAGATTAGACCGGAACTCACCTTCTTTGGCGATCCGCTTCATCGCGCCTACCACTTCACCATCTACCACAAAAGCCCTGATATCTTCTCCTTTGGCTTCTTTGATAAACTCCTGAATAATGATCCGTGCCTTTAATCCATTAAAAGCCTCGATTACAGATTTGGCTGCTTTCCGGTTTTCTGCCAACACTACGCCTAATCCCTGCGTTCCTTCCAGCAGTTTGATGACGACCGGGGCACCACCCACTTCATCCAGAATAGAATCTACTTCCTTGGTATAATTGGTGAATACTGTTTTTGGTAGTCCTAATCCGGCCCGTGATAAAATCTGGAGGCTCCGCAACTTATCACGCGAACGTACCAGTGCCTGCGATTCGGTAGCACTGAAAACTTTCATCATTTCAAACTGTCGAACCACCGCGGTGCCATAAAAAGTTACGGAAGCACCAATACGGGGAATGACGCCTTCCATATCGTTGAGGTACCGCCCCTGGTAATAAATGGTGGGCTTTTTTTGTTCTGTAATGATATTACATTTCAGATGGTTGATCACTTCTACCTGATGCCCTCTCTGTTCACAGGCTTCGACTAATCTGCGGGTAGAATACAATTCTTTATTTCTGGATAGGACAGCGATTTTCATATTTCATTTTTTTTTGGGTACATTTTGTTTTTATCTTTAAAAATTATCGGCTTCCGGCAACAAGTAATCTGTAAAAATAATTCGCTGAAAACTAAAATTTCAGAAGTCTAAAAAGTATTGTTAAACTTAAAGTAAAATGTGTAGGTTACAAAATTTCGGTGTCGAGATTAGTTCAATTGCCGCGATTCAGACCTTTATTTTTAAAAAGAATTTATAAAACCGCATTACGGCCACCGAGCATGAGAAAAAAAACAAAAGAAAAAAAAGTTATCGGAAGCAGAGATAAAGCTGATCTTCCTGAATTTAACTTATTTGACCTTCCCTGTAAAATAGACACGGGTGCTGCCACCTCGGCCATTCATTGTTTTCAGGTTAAACTTTTAGAAGAAAAACATAAAGAAGTTATTTCTTTCCGCCTGCTCGATCCCGCTCATGATGCTTATAATGGCAAAGAATTTCGCACCAGTAATTTCAAAGAAAAAAGAGTAAAAAACTCGTTCGGCCAATCGGAATACAGGTATGTAATCAAAAGTAAAATTGTGCTGTTTGGCAAAGCTATTGAAACCGAGTTTACCCTGGCCGACCGCATCCTGATGCGGTATCCGCTCTTACTGGGCAGAAGGCTGCTCAGGAGCAAATTTCTGGTAGATGTAGCCCGATACGATATTTCTTTCCGACTTAAAAATAATACAGAAAATCCAGGTTAATTTTTCCTATATACATTAATAACCATATTTCTCTTTCCATAAAGTTTTCAATCGCTTGCGCATTTCGTTTTCTCTGGCATTGTTTCCCGGATTGTACAGGCTGGTGCCTGCTACCGAATCAGGCAGAAATTCCTGTATCACGAAATTTCCCTCATAATCGTGTGCGTACTTATAACCGGCGCCATAGCCTTCTTTTTTCATCAGTTGGGTAGGCGCGTTCCGTAACCACAAAGGTACCGGCAGATCGCCGGTTTTATTGATCAATGCCTGTGCCTGGCGGATGGCCATATAACTGGCGTTGCTTTTGGGCGAACTGGCCAGATACGTAGTACATTGCGACAAAATAATTTCAGCTTCCGGATAGCCCACCATGGTTACCGCCTGGAAGCAATTGGTAGCCAGTACCAATGCGGTTGGATTGGCATTGCCGATATCTTCGGAGGCAGCGATTAATAAACGGCGGGCGATAAATTTAGGGTCTTCGCCCCCGGCTATCATTCTGGCCAGATAATACACGGCCGCGTTCGGATCGCTACCCCGGATTGATTTAATAAAGGCAGAAATAATATCATAATGCTGTTCTCCTGATTTGTCATAAACAGCCACCCGCTGTTGCACGGTGTGCGTTACAAAGTCATTGGTAATGGTAACAACATCATTTTCTGAAGCATCTACCACCAGCTCCAGCAAATTCAACAGTTTCCTGGCATCTCCGCCGGAAAGGTTCAGCAAGGCGCCATATTCTTTAAATTCAATGGTTTTGTGCTTTAAAATTTCATCGGTAGATACCGCGTCATGCAATAATTTTTTCAAGTCAGCTTCTTCCAATGATTTCAGAATATATACCTGACACCGGGATAATAAAGCAGCATTTACCTCGAAAGATGGATTTTCGGTGGTGGCACCTATCAGGGTGATAATTCCTTTTTCTACCGCGCCCAGCAGGGCATCCTGCTGCGATTTATTGAAGCGATGGATTTCATCGATAAACAAAATAGTGCGCCCCAAACCCCGTGCCCGGGCAATTACTTCCCGTACTTCTTTTACGCCCGCGCTTACCGCGCTTAAGGTAAAAAACTGGGCTTTGATCTGATTGGCGATAATATTGGCAATGGTAGTTTTGCCCACGCCCGGAGGCCCCCACAAAATTATTGAAGGAATACTGCCCGATTGGATCACTTTTCGTAAAATTCCGTTAGAGCCTACTAAATGGCTTTGGCCTACTAACTGATCCAGTGAATAGGGTCTTAAACGCTCGGCCAGGGGTTTATTGGCAAAATTCATATTACATTGTTAACAACTTTTTAATAACAGGCAAAAAAATAAAAATTATTATCAGTGTGCTACTATTGAGTAAACTTATTTTTTATAATATATTTACAATAATTTTTTGCATTTGAATAAGTCTATCGTTTTGTTATATATAGTGAACTAATTACATAAACGGTTCTTTATTAAAAAATATTAATTCCATGCATTTTCAGGAGAAAAAAATTGCCGGTTGGGGTAACTATCCCAGAATAAATTCCAGAATATACCATCCCAGAACTGAAATGGACATCAGGTCTGCTATCAGTCAGGGGAAGCTTATTCCAAGGGGGATGGGAAGAAGCTACGGCGACCAGGCTATTGGTGGTGAAAACCTTACCCTGGATTGTACCGCCCTCAATCATTTTCTGGATTTTGACGCCAATACCGGAATCCTGACCTGTGAAGCGGGCGTCAGCCAGGAAAGCATCATCAAAACCTTTGCGCCCCGGGGCTGGTTTCCCATGATTACGCCCGGAACCAAATACATTACCATCGGGGGCTCTATCGCCAACGATATTCATGGGAAAGCGCACCATGTAGATGGCTCTTTCGCCAACTGTGTAGAGGAATTCACCATTTTGCTGGCCGATGGCACCGTACGTCGGGCAAGCCGGGAAGAAAACAGCGATCTGTTCTGGGCCAACTTTGGCGGATTGGGTTTATTGGGCGTAATTCTGACCGCCAAAATCAGGTTACGACGAATTGAAACCACATATTTTAAGCAAAAAGCTATTAAAGTCAATCATCTGGACGATTTGCTGGATGCCATCGATACCTACGATCAGGCATACAACTATTCCGTAGCCTGGGTGGACTCACTGGCAAAAGGAAAAAATTTAGGAAAAGGGGTGCTTACCCTGGGCAATCAGGCTACATTAGAAGATTTACCAGCCAAGCTCAGGAAAAATCCTTTAAAGGTGAGTCCGCCTTCCAAATTATCGTTACCGGTTTATTTGCCCGACTTTGCCCTGAATACGGCCAGTGTATTTCTTTTGAACCGGATGCTGAATTTGGTACAATCAAATGCCGGTGAATTCGCGCATTATGAGAAATTCTTTTATCCGCTAGATGCCATTTTAAACTGGAACCGTGGATATGGCAAAAAAGGATTTATTCAATACCAGTTTGTGATCCCTTTTGAAAATGGTAGGCAAAACATCCGGACCATCTTGGAAAAAATTGCAGGTAGTGGCTGTTCTCCTTTCCTCAATGTTTTAAAAAAATTTGGTAAGGGCCAGGAAAACACTTTGCTTTCTTTTCCATTTGAAGGCTATACTTTTGCCATTGATTTTCCGGTTACCAGCAAACTACCTGAGTTTGTGGCTGAACTAGACCAAATGGTAATGGCATTTAGTGGAAGGCTGTATCTGGGAAAAGATGCCATGCTGGACAAGGAAACTTTCCGGGCCATGTATCCGCAGTATAAGGAGTGGATGGCAGTAAAAGCCAAATATGATCCGGAAAACAAGTTCAGCTCGCGAATATCACGGCGACTGGGACTGGACATTGAAAGTAAAAATCCCACTTCGGTAACAACCGCACAAACAAAAAAACCTGCTGAAATTTCTTAACTCAGCAGGTTTTCTTTCAGACTTGTCAAAACGTTTATCTGCGGATTACCGATCCGGAGCCTTTTATCGAAGTATTTACTGTTTCCGGATTGCCATAGTAGGTAACATCGCCACTGCCGCGTATTTCTATGTAGAGCGCACTTTCTGCCCTTACTTCGCCATTGCCACTGCCTGAAATTTCTATGTTACAAACATCCGACGTCAAATCTTTGGCCTGGTAATTACCTGATCCTGATATTTTGACATCCTGCCGGGTTACTACACCCGAAAGCAGAAAATTGCCCGAACCGCGCCCTTCTGTTTCCAGGGTTTCGTAGTCCAGCGCCAGGTCCACATTGCCCGAGCCGTAGGTTTGCAAATGCAGGAGGTTACCTTCCAGTGTATTTTCACTGTATACCGAGCCTGAACCGCTCATTTTAATTTTGCTGATTTCCGGTGCGGTAATGTATATTCTTACCGGATTATCCGACCGATATTTTCTGGAATTATCGATACGGAGTTCCCGCGACCTGACCTCGGTTTCAATTATGGGAATAATGTTATCGTCTGCTTCTATCTGTATCAGTTGCTCGTTTCCCTGGGTAATAATTACACTGATAGCGCCTTCCACATTAATTTGTTCAAATGGAGAAAGCAGCCGGTCTTCAGCAACTACATTGCCGGAACCTCTGATGGTAGCACCAAACAATCCGTCATCATCGTCGTCGAAATCGAAATAGCAGCCACTTAATAAAGTAAGCAGGCAAAAGCTAAATAAAATAAATAGGTTATTGTTGAGTTTCATGGGTCTTCAATGGTTAAATAAATAGAATATACCTGTAATACAGGCAAAGTTGATTACCCCCTACCTTGGTATCAAAAAAAAATTCCTGACAGCCAAAATTTGACAGATAAAAACTCAAAAACCCTGTTTGAACAGAAATTTAAAATACCCTAAAAGAAGTACCTAAATCCCAGATTAGGCGAAAAGCTATCGAAACCCAATGAGAAATTAGTAGTGGCGTTTCCTTCACCCTCAGGGTTATTAATATTAAAATTAAACAAATTAAATCCTAGCTCCATTGATAAGTTTTCGCTAATAAAATAAGCTAAACCTGGAGAAGCATAAAGTGAATAAGATGAATAGTTATTGCTATTACTACGTATCAAATCTTTTACTTTACCAAAAATTAGCTGAAATCCTGCTTCACCATAGGCATAAAATTTTTCTTCTACCAAAGGGAAATAATACCTTCCATACGGTCCGATCGCAAATAATGAATTAGCGTAATCAACCATATTTTCCCCCTGTTTATATTTGGAAATGCCATAACTCAAATTCACCCCTACCGCGACACGATCCAGTATAAAATAATCGAAGCCCGGATTGATATTTACCCCAGATGAGTTAATTTTAATATCGTTTACCTTTTGCGTATACGCGCTTATCCCAATGCTACCACCAACAGATTTTGTTCCTGCCCCTACTTGTGCCTGCAGTGTGTTACTTAAGAAAAATAAAATAACGAGGATATTTATTGTATAAAATACTTTTTTCATAGGTCAATAGGTTTTTCTTCAGATTAAAAAAAGTAGTTTACACCCAAAGAAGGCGAAAAAGAGCTAATACCAAAATCAATAGATGTTCGGTTATTGTTATCACCCTTCGGATTGAAAAAAGTAAAATCAAAGCCTCTGAAGCCTAGCTCAACGGCCCAGTTTTCTGTTGGAAAAAAGGAGAAGCCAGGCGATACAGCCAAAGAAATCGTAGAATTTTTATTGTTACTGATCTCAGTACCATTATCTTTTTCTGTTTGCTTATTGAAATTAAAATTTAACTGCCCCTGACCGAAAACAAAAAACTTATCAGCTATCAAAGGAAAATAGTACCTGCCGAATGGGCTGATAAAAAAAGTACTGTTATTGTTTTTATATTCGGCAGCATCGTTGGCTTCATGGGTAATAGAAAAACCGATGCCTGAACCCACTGCCAGATTATCCTGAATAAAGTATCCGCCCTGGGGTTGAAGGCTAAAATTAAAGCGGTTGTTATTGGCTTCGCTTTGCGGAGAGGAAAAACCAATACTGAAAGAACCTCCAATAAATTTAGTACCCATGCTGGTTTGCGCATAACCGAAGCAATAAAAACCAATCAGAAATAGCGCTGTAATTAATGTGTGTTTCATGCTGGATTTTTTAAAATAAACAATTGGTTAGAAACCATAAAGTGGATTTACTTAGTGTAAAACACAAAAAAACGAATAATTAAATATTTTTAACTATTACCTTAATTATTTTTTTCTACTTTAGAAACCTCATTAACCTGAACTACATGAAAAAATACATTCTCGCCCTGGACCAGGGCACTACCAGCTCACGGGCTATTGTTTTTGATCATGCCGGATCAATCATATCAGTCGCCCAAAAAGAATTCAAACAGTATTTTCCAAAACCCGGCTGGGTAGAACACGACGCCAGCGAAATCTGGTCGACCCAGGTAGGCGTTGCCGCTGAAGCGCTTTCCCATTCCGAAATCAAGGCTTCTGAACTGGCCGCCATTGGTATTACCAACCAAAGGGAAACCACCGTAATATGGGACAGGGAAACAGGAAAACCCATTCATCATGCCATTGTGTGGCAGGACCGCCGGACATCTACTTTTTGCGATGAGCTGAAAAAACAGGGCCATGCTGAGAAAATTCAGAAAAAAACAGGACTCATCATCGATGCCTACTTTTCAGGCACCAAAGTAAAATGGATACTGGATCATGTGGAAGGAGCCCGCGAAAAGGCAGTGGCAGGGAAACTGGCGTTCGGCACCATTGATAGCTGGCTGGTATGGAAAATGACGGATGGCCAAAAACACATTACCGACGTTACCAATGCCAGCCGCACCATGCTGTTCAACATTCAAACCCTGGAATGGGACCAGGAACTGCTCGATTTGCTGGACATTCCCGAAAACCTGTTACCCAAAGTTTGCTCATCCAGCGAAGTGTATGGCGAAACCAGCGGCAATCTTTTTGCTTCCTCCATTCCCATCGCGGGCATTGCCGGCGATCAGCAGGCAGCTTTATTCGGCCAAATGTGTACCGAGCCCGGCATGATTAAAAACACTTACGGTACGGGCAGCTTTGTGGTGCTGAATACCGGAGAGAAGCCCATCATTTCAAAAAGCAACTTACTTTCTACCATTGCCTGGCAAATTGACGGAAAAACTTCTTATGCGTTGGAAGGCAGTATTTTTATTGCCGGTGCCATTGTGCAGTGGCTGAGAGATGGATTGGGCATTATTAAATCGTCAAAAGACGTGGAGAAACTCGCTGCTTCCGTAGAAGACAATGGTGGCGTATACCTGGTTCCGGCACTTACCGGATTAGGTGCTCCGCATTGGGACCAGTATGCCAGAGGAACCATTATGGGCTTAACCAGAGGAAGTACTTCCGGCCATATTGCCCGCGCTGCTTTAGAAGGCATCGCCTTTCAGGCCATGGATGTACTCAAAGCCATGAAAGCCGATGCCGGCATTGAACTGAAAGAGTTGCGGGTAGATGGCGGTGCCACTGCCAATAATATGCTGATGCAATTTCAATCCGATATTTTAGGTATTCCGGTGGTAAGACCACAAATTCTGGAAACCACAGCTTTGGGAGCCGCTTATCTGGCTGGCCTGGCAGTAGGTTTCTGGGAAAGTCAGGAAGAAATTAAACAACAGTGGCAGGTAGACAAAACATTCAAACCTGAAAAAAAACCAGCGCAGTTAAAAGATATTATCAAAGGATGGGAAAAGGCGCTGGAAAGAACCAAAAACTGGATTGATAATTAACAAAAAAATATTTATAACAATAAACTGAAAGCATATGGATCGTGATATCATGGTTAAAAATCTGGAAGAAAACCATGGAGTTTGGGATATGATTGTGATTGGCGGAGGTGCTACTGGTTTGGGAACCGCTGTCGATGCGGCTTCCCGGGGATATAGTACTTTGCTATTAGAACAAGCGGATTTTGCCAAAGGAACCTCCAGCCGAAGCACCAAACTTGCGCATGGGGGTGTCAGGTACCTGCAGCAGGGCGATGTTTCATTGGTGATAGAAGCCTTGCACGAGCGTGGCCTGATGATGCAAAACGCACCGCACTTGGTAAAAAACCTGGCCTTTGTAATCCCGAGTTATGAGTGGTGGGGTGGTCCTTTTTATAATGTGGGGCTGAAAGTATATGATTTTCTGGCCGGAAAATTAGGCATCGGTCCATCCAAAAGTTTAACAAAAGAAGAAACCATTGAGCTGATTCCTACCGTAGAAACCGAAGGTCTGAAAGGTGGCGTGATCTATCACGACGGGCAGTTTGATGATTCCCGGCTGGCCATTAACCTGGCACAAACCTGTGCGGAAGCCGGTGGTATCCTGATTAACCACATGCCTGTAAAAGGTTTAATAAAAACAGCCGACATGGTAAGTGGTGTAATTGCCGTTGACAAGGAAACTAACAAGGAATATAAGCTTAATGCCAGGGTAGTAATTAATGCTACCGGCGTTTTTGTTGACGATGTGCTGAAAATGGATAATCCGGATGCTGAAAACATTGTAACGCCCAGCCAGGGAGTGCATGTGGTGCTGGACAAAGAGTTTCTGCCAGGCAATTCAGCCATTATGGTCCCCAAAACCGACGATGGAAGGGTATTATTCGCTGTGCCCTGGAATAACAAAGTGGTGGTAGGTACTACTGATACACCGGTAGAAAAACCAACTTTGGAACCCCGCCCCCTTGCTGAGGAAATTGATTTCATTCTGAGTCATGCTGCCAAGTATCTGTCTAAAGATCCTAAAAAAGAAGATGTACTTAGCGTATTTGCCGGGCTCAGACCTTTGGTGAACACTGGCAACGAAAAAAACACAGCACAAATTTCCAGAAGTCATACCATTCTGGTTTCTCTTTCTGGTTTGGTAACCGTAACTGGTGGTAAATGGACTACCTACCGGAAAATGGGAGAAGAAACTGTAGATAAAGCAGCCCTGATCGCCGGATTAGACGAAAGGGATAGCAAAACCAAAAGCCTGCGGATTCACGGCTGGCTTAAAAATACGGATAAAAACGACTCTCTTCACTTTTACGGTTCCGATGCCCTCGCTATTAAACGAATCGCGGAACGTGACCCCGAACTGGCCAAGCAAATTCATCCTGCCCTACCCTACATTAAGGCAGAAATCGTTTGGGCAGTACGTGAAGAAATGGCGCGAGCAGTGGAGGATTTTCTGAGTCGAAGAACCCGTGCTTTATTACTAAATGCCAAAGCCAGCGTAGAAATGGCCCCTGAGGTGGCCAGCATTATGGCTACGGAATTAAGCCAGACTGAAGCCTGGGAAAAAGAACAAATTGACCAGTACCGGCAATTAGCACAAGGTTATATTTTACAATAATCTATTCGCACTTATTATTTATAACTCTATAATAATCACTCCTTTCTGTTTAACTACAAACCCTAAAATTAAAATTAACTATGTCAGAATTTACTGCGGAAGCCCTGGGAACTTTTTTACTAATTCTATTGGGAAATGGTGTAGTAGGTAATGTTATTCTTAATAAAACAAAAGGCAACAACGCCGGCTGGATCGTCATTACTTTTGGTTGGGGCATGGCTGTATTTGTGGGCGTACTCACTACCGCCGAATACAGCGGTGCACATTTGAACCCGGCTGTTACATTAGGATTGGCCGTGGCTGGTACTTTTCCATGGGAAAAAGTAATTCTTTTTGTTACCGCTCAAATGCTGGGTGCATCGGCAGGGGCCTGTCTGGTCTGGATTGTCTACAAACAACATTATGATGAAACTCCCGACGCGGAAACAAAGTTAGGTACTTTTGCTACTATTCCAGCGATACGAAGCAACTTCTATAATTTTATTTCAGAGGTCATTGGTACTTTTGTATTGGTTTTCGTAGTGTTGTTTATGGCAGGACCTGAAATTTCAGCGGTAGGATTGAGCGAACCCAAAATGGGATTAGGCTCTTTGGGGGCACTTCCGGTTGGGCTCCTGGTATTTTCCATTGGTCTTTCTTTGGGAGGCACTACAGGTTATGCCATTAATCCGGCCCGTGACCTGGCACCACGACTGATGCACGCCATTCTTCCCATTTCCGGGAAAGGGAGCAGCCAGTGGGGTTATGCCTGGATACCTGTGGTAGGTCCTGTTGTAGGAGCTGGTATCGCGGGTATGCTATACTGGTTCTTTGATATTGTTTAAACTTACTAATCGCTTGTGAAAAAAGAGAAACTTCAAATTTTTAAACCTGATTTTCTTAAAACTTTTAAAAAAACTTCTGATTCCACTTTTCTCCTTCAAACTCAAAATAATGTTCACCTTTCGGTACAGGTAACGCATGATTTCATGTTCCGTTTCAGGTATAGCGCGAACGGGTATTTTGAGGACGATTTTTCCTATGCTATTAAACCGGATATTACGTGGAAAACACCTGTTTTTACCTTTTCTGAAACCGAAGCAGCGCTTATTATTAAAACCGCATTATTGATCTGTCATATTCAGAAACAGGATTTGCTGATCACTTTTCGAGATCAGGAGGGTCAGGTTATTTGTGAAGATCAAAATGGCTTTTCTCTGAAAAGCGATACAAAGAAAAAACGGCATTCGGTGCTGATGAATAAAAAAATACAGCGAAAAGAATCGTTTCTGGGTTTGGGCGACAAACCTTTTGCCTTAAACCTGCGGGGCAAAAAACTGGAAAACTATGGTACTGATGCCTACAAATATCAGGAAGAAACCGACCCGATTTATAAAACCATTCCCTTTTACATTGGCCTGCACCACCACATTAGCTACGGCATCTTCTTCGACAACTCTTATCGGAGTTTTTTCGATTTTGGCCATAAAAGTAAGGATGAGGTAACCTTTAGTGCCCAAGGAGGTGAAATGAATTATTATTTTATTTATGGCCCAGGTATGCGACAGGTCGTGGAACGGTATGCATGGCTTACCGGCACGCCTGAGTTACCTCCGTTGTGGGCATTGGGTTACCAGCAGTGCAAGTGGAGTTACTTTCCGGAAAAAAAAGTAAGAGAAATAGCAGACGGATTCAGAAAGAGGAAAATTCCCTGCGATGTCATTTACCTGGATATCGATTATATGGATGGATACCGGTGTTTTACTTGGGATAAAAACAGATTTCCCCATCCTGATACCATGCTCAAAGATTTGAAGAAAGAAGGCTTTAAAACGGTAGTTATTATTGACCCGGGTATCAAAGTAGATAAAAAGTATAAGGTTTTTCAGGAAGGCATCAAAAATGAAGTTTTCTGTAAAAGAGAAAACGGGACTTTTATGAAGGGCAAGGTATGGCCGGAAGATTGTTATTTCCCTGATTTCACGCACCCCGAAGCCCGATCCTGGTGGGCCAATTTATTCAAGGAACTGGTAGAAGCTGGCGTAGCAGGGGTCTGGAACGATATGAACGAACCGGCTGTATTCGACTATCCCGGAAAAACCTTTCCTGATGATGTACAGCACTTTTACGATAACCATCCTACCGACCACCGAAAAGCGCATAATGTATATGGCATGCAAATGTCAAGGGCTACCACCGAAGGCTTAAAAAAATTCCGTTCCCCCGAACGTCCTTTTGTGATCACCCGTTCTGGGTACGCGGGGTTGCAGCGTTATTCATCGGTCTGGACGGGCGATAACACCGCTTCATGGAATCACTTGTGGTTGGCCAACATGCAATGCCAGCGGCTGAGCATTTCCGGTGTTTCCTTTGCCGGATCGGATATTGGAGGCTTTACGGAAATTCCGGATGGAGAATTGTATACACGCTGGTTACAACTGGCCCTGTTCCACTCATTTTATCGAACTCATTCCCGGGGGCATCAAACCCCCAACGAAGACGAAGCGGATACCGAAGAAATATCCGAAAAAGAAAAATTTGTTCCCATGCTGGACCGCGAGCCCTGGACCTTTGGTGAGGAATTTACTGAAATTAATAAGCGAATAATTGAGTTACGCTATCAGTTACTGCCCTACCTGTACACCGCTTTCTGGCAACATGTAACACAAGGCACACCTATTCTGCGTTCCATGACTATGCTTTGTCAAAAAAATGAAGTGGCATACCAGTATGATGCCCAGTTTGGCTGGGGCGACCATATTCTGGCCTGCCCGGTAATGAAACAGGGAGCTGAAAAAACTTCTGTTTTTCTTCCGGAGGGAAAATGGTATTATTACTGGACCAATGAATTGTATAAAGGTTCGCGAAAAATTACTGTACAGGCCCCTTTAAAATGGGTACCGTTTTTTGTAAAGGCTGGCGCGGTTATTCCTCAGTATCCTGTAATCCAATATGTAGGCGAGAAAAAAATTGAAGAATTAAGTTTGCATGTGTACTATAAAAATGGGGAAGAAAAAAGTTCCCTGTACGAAGACAACGGCTCCGATTATCAGTATGCTGAAGGCAAATGCAACCATAAAGTTTTCATCACCGCAGGTACTGATACGAACCTGACTATTCAACAACAAACAGAAGGTTCATTTGCTACCGAGTACGACCGGTACAAAGTAATTATCTATGGTTTGCCTTTTAACTTAAGTGTGGTGGAAGTGGATGGTCAGGTAGTAAGCGAGGTGCAATCGGAACAAAGGTTTGGGGTACATTATCAATTTCTGACCCTTACCAACTGGGAGAAAATCGTCATTTCCTGAATAACTATTTGTTTGGCTGATATGCGACAAAGGAGTGAACAAACAGATTCTAAAACTTGCTATTCCCAATATTCTGAGCAATTTATCAGTCCCCTTGTTAGGCGCTGTGGATACGGCGCTGATGGGCCATTTGGGTGATGCTTATTATATTGGCGCCATCGCTATAGCCGGAATCATTTTTGATTTCATTTACTGGGGTTTTGGCTTTTTACGAATGGGCACCACCGGCCTTACCGCCCAGGCATTTGGAAACGAAGACCACACAGAAATTCATCTGACGCTGGTTCGGGCACTGTTGGTAGCTGCGGTAATGGGAATTCTCCTCATAGTGTTTCAAACAATAATTGCCAGCATAGGATTCACCCTGGTACAAACTACGCCTGAAGTAGAGGAGCATGCCAAAATTTACTTCTTTATTCGAATATTTGATGCACCCGCTACTTTGGCTTTATATGCTTTTCAGGGTTGGTTTCTGGGCATGCAAAATGCCCGATTTCCACTATATATCACCTTGCTGGTCAATTTTGTGAATATTACCCTGAACCTTTTGTTTTTGTACGGATTTGATATGAAAACCGATGGCATTGCCCTGGGAACACTCATTGCACAGTATATCGGGTTGCTCTACGCACTGGGTTTATTCTGGATATACTATCAGCAATATACTCAGAAACTTAATTTTCCTGTAATTCTAAATAAGGGTGCTTTGTCCCAGTTTTTTACCGTCAACCGGGATATTTTTATCAGAACACTTTGCCTGATTTTTACTTTTTCTTTTTTTACGGCACAGGGAGCAGCTTTTGGAGAAATTATTCTGGCAGCTAACGCCATCTTACTGATGCTCTGGACTATTCTGGCCTATGGGGTTGATGGCTTTGCTTTTGCCGCTGAAAGTTTGGTAGGAAAATATACCGGACAAATCAGAAAAAATATAAAGATTTACCAGGAATACAAGCATGTGATACGGCTTCTATTTGGGTGGGGCATCGTACTTAGCAGCATCATTTCTCTGGTTTACTTATTTTTTGGAAAAGAAATTATTGGTTTGTTCACCAATAACCCAGAAGTTGTTCGGGTGGCTGAAAGCTTTATGATCTGGACGATTATCGCGCCTGTTATTAACAGCGTTTGTTTTATCTGGGATGGTATTTATATTGGGGCAACCCGTACACCGGCCATGAGAAACTCTATGCTAATTTGCGCCTTTGCGGTTTTTATTCCTGTTTACTATCTTACCCTAAATTCGCTGGGAAACCATGCCCTTTGGCTGGCGATGGTTATGTTTATGATCGCCAGAGGCGTTACGCTAACCATGCTGGCGAAGAAAAATATTTTTCATCATATTTCCGCTGATCGTACCACTACAATTTGAATCTCAGACCCAACTCTGTTCGCACTTTCATATTTTTGATAAAAAATTTAAAATCATACGCTTTTATTATAAATTCCCAATAGTTTTGAGAGCAGAGAACATTAATTATGAAAAATTCAAAAATAGTAGGCTTAGGTCGTTATTTACCAGAAAAGGTAGTAACCAATCATGACCTGGCAAAGATCATGGATACCTCAGATGAGTGGATACAGGAAAGAACCGGTATTGAGGAAAGAAGATTTTTTGAACTGGGAAAAGATACCACCGCCAATATGGGAACCAAAGCTGCCCTTATGGCACTGGAAAATGCCGGGCTTGAACCCGATGCTGTTGATTTTATTCTTTTCGCTACCCTAAGTCCTGACTATAGTTTTCCTGGTTCAGGCGTATTGGTACAAAATGAATTAGGAATTAAAGAAGTGGGTGCCCTGGATATTCGGAACCAATGTACTGGCTTTGTGTATGGATTGTCAGTGGCTGACCAATTTATCAAATCGGGTATGTATAAAACCATTCTGGTAATAGGATCAGAAATTCATAGTAGTGGTTTGGATATGAGCACAAGGGGACGATCGGTTTCGGTAATTTTTGGCGATGGTGCCGGTGCGGCCGTGCTGCAGGCCACCGACGAAAAAAACAAAGGAATTTTATCTACGCATTTGCATTCGGAAGGGAAATACGCGGAAGAACTGGCTGTGGTGGAAATAAGCAGCAGCCGGGCAGTTCCCCGTGTCAGTAAGGAAATTATGGAAGATCCGGCCAGAATTTTTCCCATTATGAATGGGAATTTTGTATTCAAACACGCCGCTACCCGTTTTCCTGAAGTAATTATGGAATGCCTGGATGCCAATGGATACCAACCCTCTGATATTGATCTTTTAATTCCCCACCAGGCTAATTTGCGAATCAGTCAGTTTGTTCAGAAAAAACTGGGGTTATCGGATAACCAGGTTTTCAATAATATCATGAAATATGGCAACACCACAGCCGCTTCCATACCCATAGCCATGAGTGAAGCCTGGGAAGAGGGTAAAATCAAGGAGAATGGCCTGATTTGTCTGGCTGCGTTTGGCAGCGGATTTACCTGGGGCTCAGCTTTGATACGATGGTAGGAAATAAACTTGAATAAGTTAGCAGACAGGCCGTTGGCTTGCCACTGAAGCATGTTTAGGGTTGGCGCCGGAGTGTATTTTTTTTTCTATAGCGGTTGCTGACCAATTCAAACATAGGGTCCGGATACTTTACCAGCCTATAAATTGGAAAAAATACAGACTTCAATTCAGCGTTAATAGTTTTCTCATCAACCGGATTAGCTTCTATATTTAAATTTTTGATAGAAGCATTTTTTGTCCGGGTATTGTTGTTTTCCTTGTAACTGAAAACTGTAATCATCAAAAATAAAAACATTACTACCGCTTGGGTGGGTGTTCTTACTGATTCTCTCACGCTTTGCTTCTTTATAGCCACAATTTTTTAAAATTCACTTTTCTCAATGAACTAGTTAACGGTATACCATATCGAAAGTTTTTTAACTTCATTCAAATTCGAAAGCTACTTCTACAAAAAAGATTTATTTGATTATTTATTGTTTTGCCTGGAGAGTTTATTTGAGGATTGGGTAAATATTTATAGTTATAAATTATAGAAGGGGGGTAAAAAATCTTGTTTATACTACAATCGCCAGGTTAATTAATGACCCGCTTACCTTTAAATTTTTATCGCGGAATGTTTTCTCATTCAGCTGGAATTTTAAGTTTGCCCCAACTTTCACGAAGCTAATGGAAGCCCCCTCCTTAACCAGGTCACTCTTCTCGGTAACAACCACCACAGGTTTACTGGATAACTTTGCGGTTATATCCTTAAAATTGGCCGACTGGTCTGAAGCTACAAATATAATATTAAAACCGTCTAGACTGCTTCCTGATCCTATTTTGGTTAATTCAATTGGTTTTCCATTAGATTTTCTTGCTTGCAGGTATTCAGCCATATTTTTATAGTTATCTGAAGTATTTCCATAATAACCAATTTTATAGGACTCATTTTCTGCCGGAAACTCGATATATTTAAGAAAACTTAAAATATACAGCGCCTGTACTTTGTCTTCAGTCATCTGAGCCTTTACGTTGTGGCCTACTGATAATGATACGATAAATAAGAGAAAAACTGTAATTTGCTTCATACTTTTCATTGTTTGCAATTAAAAATTTTAGTAGTTAGAACACCCGTATTAATCTGAATTTTAAACTCAGTTTTAGATAAGTAATCAAAAATAATTAATATTTAACTATTTTAATTTTTTATATAACTAAATAAATACAAATGTAATTTTTATTTAATTTTAACATAATAATATTAATAATAAATATTATTAAAGTTTGTAATCTTCAAAGCAGAATTGTACATCAGTTTTGTATAAATTGGGCTAAAATGTAGATTTACCAACTTTGCCAAACATACTACCCTAAATTGTTTATCCATGAAAAAAACTTTGTATCTCATCGCGCTTATTGTTTTGATTTGTAATGCCGGCTGTGGTAAAAAGCCTGAAACCAATACAAATACGCTATCTGAGGAAAATGCTATAGGTAACCACTCTTCAGAAAACTATAAGCAAGCCGGTTCTATCGAATTTATTGACCCTGCGCTTGAACAATTGATACCCAGAGACGCGAAAATTGAGATTCTGGCTGATGGATTTGAATGGACCGAAGGTCCGGTATGGGTGCCCGAGCTGAATGCCTTATTGTTTTCTGACATCCCTAAAAACAAAGTATACCGATGGAGTGAGGCAGACGGGTTGAAAGACTATTTAGAACCTTCCGGTTATTCAGGCGATCAGGATTATAGTAATGAACCAGGCTCAAATGGCTTATTACTTGATAAGCAGGGAAATCTGGTGCTTTGCCAGCATGGTAACCGCCAACTGGCACAAATGGAATCTCCAATAATTAATCCCGCGCCAAAGTTCAAAACCCTGGCTCGCCAATACGAAGGAAAAAGGTTTAACAGCCCGAATGATGCTGTAATGAAAAGTAATGGCGACTTCTATTTTACAGATCCCCCATACGGGCTTAAAGGAAATGCGGATGACCCATCGCGTGAATTAGATTTTATGGGAGTGTATCGTGTGGATACCAAAGGGAAGGTTACTTTACTTACCAAAGCACTGACCCGACCCAATGGCATTGGGTTCTCTCCCGACGAAAAAACCCTGTATGTTGCCAATTCTGATCCTGAAAACCCGATTTGGATGGCTTTTGATGTAAAAGAGAATGGGTTGATTGAAAATGAACGTGTTTTCGCCAATGCTGCTGAAGCAGCCAAAACAGAAAGCGGAATGCCTGATGGTATGGCGGTAGACAAAAAAGGCAATCTCTTTGCTACCGGCCCGGGAGGAGTTTGGATTTTGACTCCTGAAGGAAAACATCTTGGAACCATCAAAACTGGTGAGGCTACAGCCAACTGTACTTTTAATGAAGATGAATCGGTGTTATATATCACAGCGGATATGTACCTGATGCGGGTAAAACTATAACTGGGATTTGAATTGCTTACCATGAAGTACCTGATTTTAAGAAGTATATTATTGTCCCTTTTTTCCTTTTTTCAGTTGCAGGCCCAATCGTGGCAAATTTTTGAAATGAGTCCGCTTCCGGAGAAAGTAACCAATAACGCTGTGGTGGCTGGTTTTCCCTATGACCAGCCCCACGTTTATTCTTTTGGCGGAATAGATTCCACAAAAACACAATCTGGTATTCATACAAGATCTTATAAATATGATGTGGGTCGTAATTCATGGAAACAAATTGCATCGTTACCCGATACGCTGGGAAAAATTGCCAGTGCCGCCAGCTTGGTAAAAGATACCATTTATGTAATTGGTGGTTACCACGTGCTGGATGATGACGAGGAAATTTCTTCTAATAAAGTGCACCGCTACAATACAACACAGGACACATTTATGAGCGATGGAGCTAACGTCCCTATCCCTATCGATGACCATGTACAGGCTGTTTGGCGCGATAGCCTTATTTTTGTAATCACCGGATGGAGCGGCGATAGCAACGTTTCTCAGGTACAAATTTACAACCCGAGCGAAAACAACTGGCAAATGGGAACTTCAGTTCCTAATAATGAAAGCTACAAATCGTTTGGAGCTGCTGGGCTAATTATAGCCGATACCATATTTTATTACGGCGGTGCAGGCAATGGAAAAAATTTTCCTGCTCAGAATGTACTTCGTAAAGGGATAATCAATCCACAGAATCCTGCGGAGATTTCCTGGTCAGATACTACATTAGATGTGCAAATCAAAGGTTACCGCATGGCAGCTACTACCGTTGAAAAGAAAATTTTCTGGTTTGGCGGTTCAGAAAACACCTATAATTACGATGCGAAGGCTTATAATGGAAAAGGCAGTGTTGAACCTTTAAACCGGATTTTATTTTTCGATACCCAAGATTACAACTGGGGTACCAGCTTTGTCAGCAGCATTCCCATGGATCTGCGCGGAGTTGCTGAATTGAGTAAAACTATCAAAATCCTGGCTGGTGGTATGCTAAATGAACAACAGGTTAGCAATAAAACGTTTCGGTTTGAATGGACCAACCGATAGTACAATTGTTTACACAAAATACAGAATCGATTCTTCTTACGGGTAAACTATGTTCATTCCCAATAAATTCGTTTACTTTGCGTTCCTTTATTCTAATTTGCGTGATTAACACACTTTGTCGTTAAATCTCAAACAGTTTACATAAATTTTTTCGCTCAGATAATGACATCTTTTAGAAAAATAAACAATTTAACGGGCTGGATTCTGTTTATCATTGCCACTTTAGTATATGCATTAACAGTGGAAAGAACAGCAAGTTTCTGGGACAGCGGCGAATTTATTGCCGTTTCCTACAAACTTGAAGTACCGCATCCGCCTGGTGCCCCTTTTTTCCTTCTGATTGGGCGTTTATTTTCATTTTTGGCCGCTGGCGATGTATACGATGTAGCCTACTGGATCAATATGGTAAGCGTGCTTAGCAGCGGTTTTACCATTCTGTTCCTGTTCTGGTCTATTACACTACTGAGCAAGAAAATTCTTAAAGTAGAAGAAGGAAAAGAAACCCTCTACCAAACCTGCCTGATGATGGGTAGTGGCATCGTAGGCTCATTAATTTATACTTTTTCAGATTCTTTCTGGTTTTCAGCCACAGAGGCGGAAGTATATGGCATGTCTTCGTTTTTTACGGCGTTTGTATTCTGGGCCATTTTAAAATGGGAACTGATAGAAAATGAATCGGCTGCCAACCGCTGGTTTATTCTCATTGCTTATATGATGGGGCTTTCCATAGGGGTGCACCTGCTTAACCTGGTAACCATACCCGCCATGGGCCTTATTTACTATTTCCATAAACATGAAACTACTACCAAAGGAATTATTGCCACTTTTCTTATTAGCGGGGCCATCATTGTTTTGGTTTTAGTGGGTATCATCCCTGGTATACCTTCGCTGGCTGGTTCTTTTGAGGTGTTTTTTGTCAATAACATTGGTTTACCCTTTGGTTCCGGAGTTATTATTTTATCGTTGTTGGTCATTGGGGGTATTGTGTATGGTATTATTTATTCTGTTAAAAAAGAAAAGCCGTTGCTAAATACGGCAATGCTGTGCTTAACTTTTATCCTGATCGGATATGCCTCTTATGCCCTTATTGTAATTCGTTCTAACTTCAATCCGCCTATCGATGAAAACAATCCGGATAACATCATTAGCGTGGTTTCATATCTGAAGCGCGAACAATATGGAAGCCGCCCCCTGTTGTACGGGCAGTACTTTGACGCTGAACTGGTAGATCAGAAAGAGGGAGATCCTGTATATGAACGTGGAAAAAGCGAATACGTAATTGCTGACAGAAAAATTGAAAATATTTACGATCCCAAACGCACCACGATTCTGCCGAGGGCTTACAGTGCACAGGAAGATCATAAAGAACTGTACCGCCAGTGGATGGGACTGAAAGAGGGAGAAAACCCTAATTTTGGTGATAACCTCTGGTTTTTGTTCCGCTACCAGATTGGTCATATGTATATGCGGTACTTTATGTGGAATTTCGCGGGCCGTGAAAGCGACATTAAAGAAGCTGGCTGGCTGATGCCCTGGGACACCAAGCAGGGTTTGCCAGAATCGCTGGCTAATAATAAAGCCCATAATAATTACTTTATGCTTCCCCTGATTCTGGGGTTGATCGGACTCTTTTTCCAGTACAGGCACGACCCGAAGGGATTTTCAGTAGTACTGGTACTTTTCCTGTTAACCGGTATTGGTTTAGTGCTTTATCTGAATTCTCCGCCGGTTGAGCCTCGCGAAAGAGACTATATTTATGTAGGATCTTTTTACGCCTTTGCCATGTGGGCCGGATTTGGCGTAATAGCCATAACCCGGTTTATCGGTCAGTTCCTTAAGAATGGCATTTCGGCTCCAATAGCCGCTACTGCCCTCTGCCTTATAGCCCCGATTATAATGGGTGTGATGAACTGGGATGATCACGACCGTTCCAATCGCTATTTTTCCGTTGATTCCGCTAAAAACTTTTTGGCTTCCTGCGCCCCTAATGCCATATTGTTTACCGGGGGTGATAACGATACTTTCCCGCTTTGGTATGCCCAGGAAGTAGAAGGTTTCCGCACCGACGTCCGGGTTATTGTGCTCAGTTATTTTAATACCGACTGGTACATTCAGCAAATGACCCGACAGGCCTATGAGTCAGATCCGCTGCCGTTCAGTCTGGAAGAAGCTAATTACAAGCAGGGAGGCCCTAACGATTATCTTCCTTATGTGGAAAACCCTAATGTGAAAGCTTCTGCCATTAATCTCAAACAATACTTAGATCTGATTAAAAAGAACTCTTCCGCATTACGCTTACCCGGTGCCCGAACCAGTTACAATACTGTTCCAGCACGTGCGCTCTACCTGAATGTAGATACGGCTAAAGTGCTTAATATTAAACAGCAGGAACTAACTGAAAGTGGAGAAATTATTACAAAAGATGCCAGTATTATTCCAGCCGACAAGCAGGATTTGCTGACAAGCCAAATGTTATTTCGGTTAAAAGGAAGAGCACTGGAGAAAAAAGACCTGATGATTCTTGACCTGATTGCCAACAGCAACTGGGAAAGGCCTATTTATTTTAACAATACTTCCTTACAGGGAGTAAACATTGACCTGCGGAAATATGTGGTTCAGGAAGGTAATGCCTACCGGTTATTACCTTTAGAAAATCCTGATCCAAACGGTGAATTGGTAAATACCAATATCATGTTTGATAACATGATGGAGAATTTTTACTGGCGGGAGTTAAATAATCCAAAAGTGTATTATAATGAAGACTACCGTAACTTCGCGCTGAATCATCGGTCGAGCTTCAATAGCCTTGCCGAAGCACTTTTGCAGGAAGGAAATAAAGAAGAAGCCAGAAAGGTATTGAATAAGAGCCTGGAAGAAATGCCCGATGCCTCTATCCCTTACGATTATGTAACCGCACAATCAGTCCAGTTGCTGTTTCGGGCCGGAGAAGAGGAAAAAGCTATTCAGATCGCGGAAACAGTAGGCGACCGGGCCGACAAAATGCTGAGCTATATGCAGGAAGAAAATATTCGAGGTGGTTATGAACGGCAGAAAAACCTGATCATTCTGAATGAATTGTCGCGGTCACTCAAAAACGCAGGCAAAAATGATATGGCTAAAAAGTATGAAGACGCATTTGTGAAACATTATAATACGTTAAGTAGTAATTAAAGCGTTAGTAGGTAGTAAACTATTTAAGTTTTTGTTTTTTAGTGTTAATTCGTTAACTAACTGTCACTGATATTGATTCTTTGAATGCAACGCGTATATGCCAGAAATTTTTAAAATAAAGTACTGCCTCAACGTTTCAATTGCTCTTTTACTGTTCTGCCTGGCCCAGTCTGGTTTTGCGCAGGAAGTGAAAGAAACCAAGCCCGATAGGGTAAATTTAAAATATTTATACGATCCGGAAGCACCCGTTCAGTGTGAATCGCGTGTGGCTGTTAACAACAAAGAAGCTACTGTATTTTTACGGGTTACCATCAATAGCCCGCGATACGAAGGTGTGGTAATCAGGTATCAGTCTACGCCTGCTTATAACAACCAGCAAATTTTAAATCAGGGAGAACTCAATGAGCGCGAACATCTGATCAAGAAGGAAAATTCCAATTACTACTACAGGTTTACGCTGCCGGTTTCTACGCCTACCTGTTATTTGTTTGTGAACATAAGTAAAGATGAAAGTAATTTCAGGTTTGATATACCGATTTTGACCGAACAGGACTTTCCTCCTTCAGACCTGCTCCTGATGCGGGAAAATGAAGATATTCCACTTTTCCAGAATTTCGTAAAAGAGGGAGAAACCTTTCGAGTCAATTCGCTGTATCCAACTGATAGCACTGAAATGTTTGTTTATTACTATAGCCACAACTTTGCTCCTAATTTACCGCCCATGGCTACGGAAGCCCAAAGCAATGAAAAGGAGTTAAAAATTGATTCTATTTTTTCTATCTCACCACAGGAAACGCTCAGTTTTTCTCAACAAGGTTTATATTTTGCGCAAACGGATACCACATCGCTTTCCGGCCTCTCGTTTCGGGTCGCCAACGATTATTATCCGAAATTTGGCAAAGCACCCCAACTGCTTGAGCCGCTTATCTACATCAGTACTTCTGAGGAAATGGAAGAACTGATGGAAAGTGAAGACAAGAAAAAAGCTTTGGATACCTATTGGCTGAAAGTAACCCGCTCGCAGGAACGCGCCCGCGAGGTAATCCGGGAGTATTATCGGCAGGTAACCTTGGCCAATGCCCTGTTTACCAATTACAAAGAAGGATGGAAAACCGGGCAAGGGATGGTGTATCTTTTGTATGGCCTTCCCGATGAGATTTTTCGTACTGAAGACCGGGAAACATGGATTTACAGCGAAGAACGCAATCTGATTGAAATTCAGTTTGTATTCGCCAAAGTGAAAAATATTTTTACTGATAAACATTATGAATTGATACCGAATACTGAATATAGAAAATTCTGGTATCGAAATATTGACCTGTGGAGAAAAGGCCGAAAAGAAATATAAATCCTAAACGGTGGCAACCGAACAAGGAAAAGGACAGTGGTTCAAAAGATCATGGCAGCGAAAAGGAAATCATTTTCGGTACCCGAGCGGTAATGGAAGCCATCCGTGCCGGAAAAGAAATTGACAAACTACTGGTACAGCAAAACCTGGGCAATGAACTAATCAAGGAATTGTTAGTCCTGGCACAAACGCATCAGATTCCTGTTTCTAAAGTACCCATGGAGAAATTGAACCGCGTTACCAGAAAGAATCATCAGGGCGTACTTTGTTTTCTTTCTGCCATACAATATGCTTCCCTGGACCATATTGTTACCCGCTGTTTTGACAATGGAAAATCACCCTTTGTGTTGCTGCTCGACCGCGTTACCGATGTGCGCAATTTTGGCGCGATAGCCCGCACTGCCGAATGCAGTGGCGTGGATGCCATGGTGTTACCCACATCGGGAAGCGCCATGATTAACAGCGATGCCATGAAAACTTCTGCGGGCGCTTTAAATTTTATTCCGGTATGCAGAGAGCCTAACCTGAAAAACACCATTAATTATTTGAAGAACAGCGGCATCCGCGTAATTGCCTGCACTGAAAAAGCCGAAAAGCACATATTCGATACTGACCTTACCGGTCCGGTAGCCTTGCTTTTAGGTTCAGAAGAAAATGGCGTTTCGCCCGAATACCTCAAGCTATGCGATGCGGCGGCAAAAATACCAATGAAAGGGAAAATAGCTTCCCTCAATGTGTCGGTAGCCGCAGCTGTGGTGTTGTACGAAACCATCAGGCAGCAAGGACAATATTAAATGTTTGGTTGGAAGTGGAAGGCCAGGAATGTATTGGATAATTGTTATTCGTTATATTCATACAACAAATAACTAGGCTCACCATTAGGTGAGGCAATCTATTGATAATCAAGTCATTATATTAGAGAAATAACAAAAGAAACCCTCAAAAAGGTGGAATATATCCAATTTCTGAGGGGGTTTTGGTTTTTTCGCGATTGACAAGAACTCAAAGAAGCTATGGGAAAGAACCTGTTTTTCGAGGAAGAAACAAGTGAGGCATTATGGTACAAATTCAAGAATAGCCGTTGGGGCCGCTTATACGATACTATCCCCTGGCATGAACTGGAAGCCCGCTTACCAGCGATTACGCATGGTCCATCCCCTTACTTTAACCGTAAGGGCAAGTTTGCCCTCATGCCGCTTAAGCGCGAACTAGGAGTATGGGATGAAGCCTTGATTGAACATATCAATACCGCGCCACGGTGGCGAATGAATGTTTACAATTGTTTTGTCACACGCGGTTAGAACCTTTTCAACGCGTCCGAGACCCAGGCATCGTTAGCCGGATTCGTGGCTATCTGGCTCATCATGCTGATCTGACTCAAGTACAAATGACGCTAGTCCGGCATTGGAAGCGATAAATTTTCACCATGTACTTAAAATGGATGCCACCTGTTACGAAATCGGACTGCCGACGCGGCTACATCCGCTATCCCACAGATGTGAAACCGCTCTGGCAATGTTGTCAATGGGTCTAAGCGGTTGTTCCCCTTACGTAAGCGCTCGCGGGTCAGGCTAGGTAAAGAAAAGCGACGTTTTGTTTGGGGCCAAGGCGCATATGACGCGAATCGATGGATTAAGCCTCATTGAGTATCTTAGTTTTAAAGCCTTCAACGAATGTAAACGTTTCAAAATTAGCGTACTCAAACACAAATCTCTGTTCGGGCGGTGATCGTATTTACGCTACTAATGAGAACCGTCGGTTTTGTGGCAAAAACAATATATTCCACGATTTTGAACCCAAAGGCCAACAGCCGAAAAACCAACTATGGGTCAAACAACAAAGACAACTCAAAGACGCTCTCAATAAAGATCGAGCCACACGGCTAGAAGGGAGCCGCGTCGGCAGTCGGATTTGGTAATCATAAAAATCATTAGGGATGGGGCAAGCTCAAAGCCCGCGATGAGGCTAATGAAATACTGTGGATTTATTTTGGTGTGTTTACCGCTAACAGCGTACAGATAGCCAATCAGCGGCAAAAACCACAACAGTTAACAACTAACCCAATCTATCGAGCGGCTTAAACTTACCGCGAGGGCCGCTAGCGTGGCGGTAGTATGCCCGAATGTTAGTAAAAAAGACTGATCTTGTGCCCGCGGCACACAAAACCACTGAAAATTGTGCTTTGGCGTGGTAATCCGCTGAGGTTACGGCTTACAAAAACCAACTCATCCAAGATATTCTAACATTAAATAGGTTAACCTAAAGGTCAGCCTATGTAGTTCCGATTACCACATTAAAGCAGAAATAGTAGTATGCCGGTCGCATAAAGTACCTGCGGTTTGATCTTCATATACACATTCCATGCATAGCCACTTAGCTTCGTTTTTACATTGCATGCATGTAACAACAGGTGGTTCATTACGGGCCATTAATACGATTGGGTGAGCGGTAATTGGTTTACCTTTGCGCTCTTCAATTACCTTCACCAGGGTTTCGGAAGAGGTTCCAAAGTCGTAGATATGGGTCAACTCCAATCCAGGTTTGAATACATGGGTGGCTTTCATTTCGAAGGGAATCTCTTCTCCTCTCCGGCCTCCTGCCGAAAACTGGCTTAAATGCCCGCAACACTCCAGCCAGATGGCACGCAGATAATTATCCAGTTCTACTAAGGTTGCCGACCCCGCCATTTCCAGTTGCAACCAGAAATCGCCGCCCCAGGCATCCTGCACTTGCAGGTGAAATAAGCGGTTCTCTTTGCCATGTTTATGATTAAAAGTCTCCATTACTTCTTTCCGTTGGGGGCAGGTACGCAGGTGTTTCGCCATACCTCCTCGTGTCATCCTGCGGTCGCAGTAAACACAGGCACCCTTGGTTTGCTCTCGATGGGTCATGAGATTTGCTTTTGTTAATTCTATTAATTTAAAGTTACTATACAAAACAAAATATCTTTTACATATCCTGGTGAAAATGTAGCTGATTTTTGATATTCAGACATCAGTTATTCTAATGCTGGCAATTGGTCAGGAGGTAACAATACCTGAATACTTCGTGCCTGGCCTGGTATTCTTTTAATCAGTCGTTGTTGCTCTAATCTGAGTATCATTTGATGTACAGTGGGTGGAGTACTCCGAAAATAACGCTGCATATCGGCTTCGGCAGGAGGGCGTCTGTTGATTTTGGTATAGTAGTAGATGAACGCAAGGTATTGCCCCTGTTTTTGAGTGTATGGCTGTTCCATCCAGGGAAGTTTTTTATATCATCTTAATTCGCATTAGCACATAAGCCCTTCTTCATCTAATTATTTGAACTTGGACAGTTAATTCTTTCAAACATTATAGTTAAAGAATCAGATCGCAAAATATTATATTTATCTGTAACCTTTTAAAACTTGTGAAGTGTACAGCTTAAAATTATTATAATTTTTAATTTCAATCGTCGGTAAATTAAGCTTTTTCACCACCTGTCAACCTCGTCAAAATGCTTGAAAACTATCTGGTTACCACACTTAGAACTTTATGGAAATACAAAGGGTATACCCTGCTTAATATGGTAGGGCTGGCTATTGGTATTGCCTCTTTTCTGCTAATTTCTCTTTATGTATATCATGAGCTGAGCTACGATCGGTATCATCAAAATGCCGACAGAATTTTTCGGATTGTAGAAAACCTGCGTACGGAAAACGAATTACTGTTCCAGTCTACCAGTTCGCCGCCCATGGGTCCTACTTTTACCCGGGAATTTCCGGAAGTAAAAGGGTTTGTCAGGTTCAGAGAAATGTGGCAGGCACTGGTGCGGAAAGATGAGATAAAAGTTTATGAAGAAAACTGTTTTCTGGCCGATTCCAGCATTTTTGATATTTTTACCTTTCCTATGCTCAAGGGCGATCCGCAAAAAGCTTTGACCGAGCCACATACCGTAGTACTGACAAAAACCACGGCCAAAAAATATTTTGGCGATCAGGATCCGCTGAACCAATCGCTGCTTATTGATGGTGATAATTATAAAATAACCGGAGTGGTAGCCGATGTGCCTGAAAATTCTCACTTCAAATTCAATATGCTGCTTTCATTTATCACTTTTATCGGTGAAAACAGACAGGCGGAGGAAGAAGCCTGGTTCTGGAATGGTTATCATACTTATTTGCTGCTGGCACCAGGTGAAAAACAGTTGGAAAACCTGCGGGCTAAAATTCCCGGCTTTATCAATAAATATATGCCCAACGATGATAAATCAGGTATGTATTATGAGGACTTACCGCTTCAGCCCTTAACCAGTATCTATCTGGAAGTGCCCCGGTCGTGGGAAAATGGAGAAAGAGGCAGTAAAAGCAATATTTTTATTCTATCTATCATTGCTTTGTTTATTCTGGCCATTGCCTGTTTTAATTATGTGAATCTGGCTACAGCGCGTTCGTCGCGAAGAATGAAAGAGGTAGGTTTGCGTAAGGTATTAGGTGCGGAAAGAACGGCCCTGATCTGGCAGTTTCTGGGCGAATCTGTGCTGGTGAGTTTTGTTTCTATGCTAATAGGATTGTTATTGGCTGTGTTGTTACTGCCCTTATTTAATAATCTGCTGGAAACTTCATTGGGTTATGGTCTGCTGCGCAATGTGTATATATGGGCAGGGCTGATCGGGCTGAGCCTTTTACTGGGAGTGCTGGCGGGAACTTATCCGGCTTTTCTGGTCTCCGGTTTCCACCCGTTACTGATCTTCAAAAGCTCACCGCAGTCAGTATATGGCAATAACTGGCTCAGGCAAATGCTGGTAGCCGGTCAGTTTGTCATTTCCATTACCCTGATTGCAGGAACCTTATTGGTATTCGATCAAATGGATTTGGTTCAGAATATGAATCTGGGTTTTGACAAAGAGAAAACATTAACCATTTGGTACAATGGTAATGAAGAGGTAACGGAACATCTGGATGCCATTAAAAATGAGATCAAGCAAATTCCTGGTGTACAGGCCATTGCGGCTTCAACAAACGTACCTGGTAACGGCACCAATAACCTGTTCTCGCTCATTGAAGTACCCGATGGTTCCATGTCACCTACCAATATTAATGACATTCGGGTTGATTATGATTTTATTCCTAATTATGGGATCAAAATACTGGCGGGTAGAAATTTTTCCGGCGATTTTCCGGCCGATGATACGGCAGCCTTTATTCTCAACGAGGCGGCAGTGAAAAATCTGGGTTTTTCTTCCCCGGAAATGGCCATTGGCAAAAAAGTAGATCAACAGGGTAAAAAAGGAACCATTATCGGGGTAACACAGGATTTCAACTATAAATCGCTCCATTATGCCATAGAACCATTGATCATCCATATGAATGGCAACTGGTACAATGTGCTTTCTATCAAAATACAGTCAGCGGATATTCCGGAAGTTGTAAGCAAATTAGACGATAAGTGGAAAACCTTAACTTCAGGATTACCTTTCGATTATTCCTTCTTAGATCAGGATTACGATCAACTTTACAAGGCTGAAACGCGGTTAAGCAAGGTGGTCACCATCTTTAGTGCGCTGGCTATTTTTGTGGCTTGCCTGGGATTGTTGGGCCTCACTTCCTTTTCGGTACAACGCAGGTTTAAAGAAATCGGTATTCGAAAAGTGCTGGGAGCCTCCATAGGCAGTGTGATTTTACTTATTTCTAAAGAATTTCTAAAACTGATTATCGTTTCCTTTCTGATAGCCATACCCATTACCTACTATGTAATTAACATCTGGCTGGAAAATTTTACAAACCGAATCGAGATTAATCCGCTTACATTTGCTTTGGCAGGAATTTCGGCCCTGGCCGTTGCCTGGCTGGCCATCAGCTATTTATCGTTGAAAGCCGCTGCCACCAATCCGGTGAATGCTTTACGGAACGAGTAATGGTGGATATTTGGGTGCAAAGCGTTAGGCAAAGTAATGTGCCCCACCTACAAGCCTATCCATAAAAAAACACATTTTTTAACAGGTTAATTAGGGAAGTTTTCACAACTTCTTATAACTTTAGGCGACTACTTAAATCATTAACCTGAATAAGCATGGAAAACTTTAATATCAATCGTCGTCACTTTCTTAAATCCGCCTCGGCCTCGATGGCCCTTTCTACATTAGGTCCCGTAGGATTAGATATTATTTACCAGGACAAACCCCTTCGGGTTGGTTTGATCGGAACAGGCTGGTACGGAAAAAGCGATTTATTCCGGCTCATTCAGGTGGCTCCGGTAGAAGTGATTTCGCTTTGCGACGTAGATAAAAACACGCTCTCTGACGCGGCCAAATTGGTAAGCCAGCGACAGAAATCTGGTAAAACTCCCCGTACCTACACTGATTACCGGAAAATGCTGGCAGAAAAAGACCTGGACATTGTGCTGATCGGCACACCTGACCACTGGCATGCCCTGCAAACCATTGAAGCATTAAAATCGGGCATGCATGTGTACGTGCAAAAACCCATTAGTGTGGACGTAATGGAAGGAGAGGCCATGGTAGCCGCAGCCCGTAAGTACAACCGTGTGGTACAGGTAGGTACGCAACGCAAAAGTACCCCACACCTGATTGATGCCAAGAAAAATATTGTAGATGCGGGCCTGCTGGGAAAAGTGTCGCACGTGGAAATGTGCTGCTACTTTCATATGCGAGCCAATGGGAATCCGCCGGTAGAGCCTGTACCAGATTTTCTGGATTATGAAATGTGGACAGGTCCCGCACCGATGCGACCCTACGATGGTTTGCCGCATATACGCTGGTGGCGCACTTTTATGGAATATGGCAATGGCATTATGGGCGATATGTGTGTCCATATGTTGGACACTGTACGCTGGATGATGGATCTGGGCTGGCCCAAACGTATCAGCTCCACTGGCGGCATTTATGTACAGAAAGAAGGTAAATCTAATATTGCCGATACCCAGTCGGCCCTCTTTGAATATGACGAACTCAACTGCGTTTGGCAGCACCGGTCGTGGGGTACCCCTGCCGACCCGGAATATCCCTGGTCGTTCAAGCTGTTTGGTGAAAAAGGTACCCTGGAAGCTTCTACCATGCAATACGATTTTATCCCCCAGGGCGAAGGTGATAAAATACACAAAGACGTAGTATACGAAAAAGAGAAATATCCGGAAGATCTTACAGAAGAACGGATAGAATTAAATGCTGCCCCAGCTACCAGACTGCACATGCTCGACTTTCTGGCCGCCATTAAAAAGGGTAGTAAGCCGATAGCTGATATCGAAGAAGGACATATTTCTACGGCTTCCTGTATTATTGCCAACTTATCCATGGAATTAGGCCGACCGCTGGTATACGATCCTGTCAAACGTGAATTTGTAGATGATAATGAAGCCAATCAGCTTTTGCAGCGTTCATATCGTGACCCCTGGCAACATCCCAGTCCTAACCAGGTATAAATATTTCCTTAAGGATTAAAATTAATATATGAAAAATAGTATTGTTTTTCTGTTTGGCTGGATCTGTTTGGTGGTGTGGTCTGTTTCAATAGCCAATGCGCAATCTGATAGAATGGCCAACAACAAGCTTGCCGCCAAAGGGGCTGCCGTTGAACTGGTAGCAGCAGACTATACCTTTACGGAAGGCCCGGCTGTGGATGCGGAAGGTAACGTGTTTTTTACCGACCAGCCCAACGATAAAATCCTGAAATGGTCGGCAGAGGCCGGCACCGTGTCGGTGTACATGGAGGGAGCCGGTCGTTCCAACGGACTGTATTTTGACTACGAAGGGAATCTGATTGCCTGCGCCGATGAAAAAAATCAGTTGTGGATGATTGATAAAAACAAAAAGGTAACGGTGCTGATCAATGATTTTGAAGGGAAAAAATTGAATGGGCCTAACGATTTGTGGATAGACGCCAAAGGCGGCATCTATTTTACCGATCCCTTTTACAAGCGTGATTACTGGACCCGTACCGAAAAGGAAATAGAGAAAGAGAATGTGTATTATCTTTCGCCGGATAAAAAAACACTAAAACCAGTTGCTACCGATTTTGTAAGACCCAATGGCATAGTGGGTACGCCTGAGGGGAAAAAGCTATATGTGGCCGATATTGGTGCCGGCAAAACCTATTCCTTTACCATTGACGATGACGGTACCTTATCCGACAAAACCCTGTTTACCGATATGGGGTCGGATGGCATGACCCTGGATAGCAAAGGCAATGTGTACCTGACTGGAAAGGGGGTAACTGTTTTCAATAAACAGGGTAAAAAAATTGACCATATCAAAACTGACGATGGTTGGACAGCCAACGTTTGTTTTGGGGGAAAAGACATGAAAACCCTGTTTATGACTGCCACCAAATCGCTGTATACCCTGGATATGAAAGTAAAAGGGGTTCGGTAATCAGTTTCTTTTAAGCCTCAACATCTACCGTTCTATTCTGGCACATACAGTGTGCCATTTTAATACACTTTTATTAGTGTATGTATTTGCGGAAGTGTATTAGCGCACAATAATGCACTTGGCACAGAGGTTGGCTTAATTTCATACAAAACTGAAATCACCTTTCAATGTGCTTAAAAATTACCTAAAAATCGCCTGCCGCCATCTGCTGAAAAACAAGATTTTCAGCTTAATCAATATGATGGGTTTAGCTGCGGGAATGGCAGCTTGTTTACTCATTTTGGAGTATGTGAACTTTGAACTCAGTTATGACGATTTTCATAAAAACGCTGATCGTATTTACCGGGTTTCCTACAAATATCAGGATCAGGCCAATGCTTATGAAACGGCTGTAAATGTTCCGGCGCTGGGGCCAGCTATGGAGCAGGAATTTTCGGAAGTAGAAGGTTTTGCCCGATTGTATCCATTTGCCAGCTATCAGTTTGCCTGCGCCCTGCAATATGATGGCGTGGAACCGGCTATTACTTTTAATGAACCCAACTTATTTTATGCCGATTCATCCTTTCTTAACTTGTTTTCATTTCCGTTGGTACAGGGAAATCCTGAAACCGCTTTGCTACGGCCTAATTCGGTAGTTATTGCTGCGTCAACCGCCAGGAAATACTTTGGTGATACCGATCCGATAGGTAAAACTCTAACCCTGCATAGTAGTACAGAATATGGAGATTATACTGTGACTGGCGTAATGGAAGATGTTCCTCAAAATTCTCATTTTACTATCGATGTGCTGCTTTCTTTAAATTCTCCACGGAAAAAAGCTGCCACCGATAGCTGGACCGATGATATCGTATATACATATCTGTTGTTAACGCCTCAGGCTAATTCTGAAGAAATAGCAGCCAAGTTTCCCGCGTTTCTCGCCAAACATCTGGGTCATGCAGAAGCGGAAATCACCATGAATTTGCAGCCGCTGCAAGCTATTTATTTGCACTCCAAGCTTCAGGAGGAAATGAAACCGGGAGGAAAGGCACAGGTTATTACGCTACTCACCTCTGTTGCTCTTATTATCCTGATCATTGCCTGGATCAATTATATCAATCTCACTACTGCACGGGCCATGGAAAGAGCGAAGGAAGTAGGCGTTCGAAAAGTATCCGGAGCCAATCGATGGCAGTTGGTGAAGCAGTTTCTTGCCGAATCTTTACTGATCAACAGTTTAAGTATTTTGCTAACTTTTACCTTCGTACAACTCGCCTCACCCTTTTTTTATCAGCTTACCGGCATGCCGCAGCTTGATAATTTATGGGAAACAAACAGGGCTGTTTTTTCCTGGTTACCCATTGCAATGTTTTTTGTAGCAGGAATATTTATTTCTGGTCTCTATCCGGCTTGGTTGCTTTCCTCTTTCCAGCCGGTAAAAGTGCTCAAAGGAAAGTTATCGGGTGAAAAAAGAGGGATTATTTTCAGAAAGGCTTTGGTTACCATTCAGTTTGCCATTTCAATAGGACTGATTGCCGGTGTTTTTGCTTTATATCAGCAATACAATTTCATGCAAAAGCAAGACCTCGGCATTGATATCAATCAAACGATTGTAATTAAAACTCCATCCAATACTGATTCTTTATACCTGAACAGGCTTGCCGGGTTTAAAGAAAAGTTACAGCAATATTCCTGGATAGATCATATCACCACTTCTTCTGAAGTACCGGGAAAAATAGTGAATTGGACCTTTGAGGTACGAAGAACTCACAACGCACCGCCAAAAATTTTGCCTGTGCAGGTAATTGGTACGGATTTCATCGAAACGTATGGATTGCAATTGTTGGCAGGCAGAAATTTTTTCCCATCAGAACAACCTGATGTTCGGTTTGGAAATAAAACAGAGTCGGTTATTTTAAATGAAGAAGCGGTTCGGCAACTAGGATATGCCCATCCGGAAAATGCCATCGGTCATACGATTTATGCTGATGGCAATGCCTGCATCATTGTGGGTGTGGTGAATAACTTTCATCAAAGCGCTTTAAAAAACTCAATACCACCCTTTATTTTTCTGGTTAATGATAAAGATAGCATTTATTACTCCGTCAAATTCCGGGCAGCCACCAACCAAACGGTAGCGCAAAGCCAGCAGGATAAATTATCCATCCTACGTACTGAATGGAGTACATTTTTCCCCGATAACCCCTTTGATTACTTTTATTTAGAAAGCTTTTATCAGCAACAGTACCAAACTGATATTCAGTTTGGAAAAATATTTACCTTGTTTTCCGTGCTGGCTATCTTCATTGCCTGTTTAGGATTATTTGGCCTGTCTTCCTATACCGTCGTACAACGCACCAAAGAAATCGGGATACGCAAAGTGCTGGGAGCCTCAGTAAACAGCATTGTCAGCTTACTTTCCAAAGACTTTATCAAACTGATGCTGTTAGCCTGTGTAGTAGCCTTGCCCTTGGCCTGGATAGGCATTTCAGCCTGGTTGAAAAATTATGCTTTCCGGATAGAAATGAGTGGGTGGTTACTGCTTCTTCCAGTGATGTTGCTTGCATTGATAGTAGGTATTACCGTTAGTTTTCAAACCATGAAGGCCGCCTTAGCCAATCCGGTGAAGTCATTAAAGTATGAGTAATTAATAGTTGTTTAAAAAATCGGAAGGAGAAATGATAGGAATATTTTTAAACGGATTTAGTATCAATAGATCTTTATCACCTGTAATAAGGCAATCTGCTTTACCAGACAAAGCCAGTTCTAGAAACTTGTCGTCTTTTGGGTCACAGCATTGCTTTACATGCTGCGTAATAAGCGAAGTCTCGGTTATAAGCAACAGTTGCTTGATGAAAGTATTAATACTAATCTCTGACAAATACTTTCTAAGCTTTTCTTTATTTAACGTCTGGCGAAGCTCTGCTACTGTTTCATCACTCATCAAAAGCAACCCAGCTTGTACTGCTTTATCAAGTGCTTACCCGGGTACACTGTTAGGTGACAAAGAGGCGCTGACCAACACATTGGTATCAAAAACGAACTTCTTAACCTTCTTCATGCAGAATAATGTCCAGCATTTCAGGTGTCAGTCCTTTGGAACGAGCTTCTTCACTCAAGGCATGTCTTGCTTCAAAAAATTTGTCTACTGTTTTTTTATGGAGCACATATTCTACCACTTCACTTACTATTTGTTCCACCTTCTGTTGCTCGGTTTTATCAGCATTATAATAGGCTTTCGCGGCATGAGCACTAAGCTTTATTTTAATTTCTTCCATTATTCATCTTTTAAAAGCTCTTCTAAAATTTTGGGAGTCAAACCCTGTTGTTGGGCATATGCGCTTATATCATCCATAACCTCTCGTAAAGTACGATGGTCTTGCACCCAAATATCAATCATTTGGGCAGGTATTTCTTTTTCCTCAGAAGATAACTGGTCTATTTTCAGTGCGGTATCCTCTTTTACATCTAATTGTATGGTACGCATAACTTTATGATTTAGAATATACAAATATAACGAAATATGCTTAAAAATTATCTCAAAATCGCTTACCGCAACCTGTTGAAGCACAAGGTGTTAAGTCTGATTAATATTCTGGGTTTGGCTATTGGCATGACGGCCTGTTTATTGATTTTGCGATATGTACAATTTGAGTTGAGTTATAATAATTTTCATGCGGAAAAAAATAATATTTATCGGGTAGATGTAAGTTTGGTAAACGACGGAGAAGCGCAAAGTGATGGCAAAACCTATCCTGGATTAGGTCCTGCTATTAAAGAAGATGTACCTGGAGTTAAGGCTTTCGTGAGGTTACACAATGCTTTTGGTGAAACTACGGTTTCTTATCAATCTCAAATTTTTAAAGAAGATAAAATATTCTTTACAGATAGCACTTTCTTTGAGGCGTTTTCATTTCCATTACTAAAAGGAAATCCTAAAACAGCCCTTGCTGAACCAAATTCAATTGTACTCTCCGAATCGACTGCCAAAAAGTATTTTGGGGCAGAAGATCCTATGGATAAAGTACTTGTCCTTCATGATTTGATGGGTGAAAATAGTTACCGGGTTACAGGCATTTGCCAGGACGTTCTGGCTAATTCAAGCATTGATTTTGATCTACTTCTTTCAAATCACAACCTGCTGAAAATCAACATGTACCAGGATAGTTGGGTTTGGAGTAACTTTTATACTTATATATGGTTGCAGCCTAATACTGATGGTGCTTCCGTACAGGCCCAGCTTACAAACCTGAACCATAAATACACAGGAAAAGACTATAAAAAATCGGGGGCACAACAAAAATATTATTTAATACCATTGGATAAAATGCATTTGTACAGTCGGGTTAATCTGGTCACCGGGCAAACGAATCTTGCTGCAGACGGCAAACAACTTGTTTTTCTGGTCATAATTGCTGCCTTTATTCTGGTGATCGGATTCATCAATTATGTCAACTTATCTACAGCACGTTCTATAGAACGAGCGAAGGAAGTAGGGGTACGAAAATCGGTAGGAGCTCAGCGGCATCAATTGTTAAAACAATTTCTTGTAGATACTGCTCTTATCAATGGACTTGCTTTCGGAGTTGCTCTCACAGTTGCTCAGTGCCTGTTACCTTTACTTGCTCAATTTTTAGGAAAACCTGTTACTTCTTTAGGTTGGAATCAATTGTCCTTCTGGGGAATACTTGCTGTTGCTCTTTTAAGTTGTACGTTGTTAACAGGACTTTATCCCGCTTTCAGTCTTTCAGCCTTTCGACCGATGGCCGCATTAAAAGGAAAATTTTCCCATTCCGCGAAAGGTATATTTTTAAGAAAAACGCTCATTACCTTTCAGTTTGCTGTTTCTATGGCATTGATTGCCGGAACGCTTGCCGTGTATCATCAACTTGCTTACATGCGAAAACAGGATTTAGGCATCAACATCGAGCAGACGCTGGTACTAAAAGCTCCTAATTATATCAAGGAAAAGCAAACGTATGAGCAGAAATGGCATGTTTTTAAAAATGAATTACTGGCACTTTCTGCTGTAAAAAATGTTACTGCCTCAGACAATGTGCCGGGCAAGGGCTATAAATGGACACAGGAAAATATTCGCAGAGAAGGAGTTGAATCGTCCTCTGATCTGTATAACATTGTTGAAATAGATTATGATTTTGTACCCTCCTACCAACTAAAAATTTTATCCGGAAGAAATTTTTCTGAGGAATTCAGAACCGACCGACAAAAAGTGTTGATCAACAAAACGGCTGTTCAAAACCTGGGGTTTGACAGTCCTGAAGCAGCAATCGGGCAAAATATTATGGTATTAGAGGGAAAACTGGAAGTAATAGGAGTAGTAGATGATTACCACCAAAAATCATTACGCTACGGATACGATCCTATTATTTATGCTTTAGCGCCCTTCACACAATGGTTTTATTCGCTAAAAGTAGACACAGACGATTTACCTACAACTATGTCGACTATTCAGGCCAAATGGAAAGATATTTTTCCCGAAAATCCTTTTGAATATTTCTTTTTAGATGAACTTTTCAATCAGCAATACCAGGCCGATCGGCAGTTTAATCAGGTATTTGCCTTTTTTTCATTGCTGGCTATTTTCATCGCTTGTTTAGGGTTATTTGGCCTTTCTTCCTATACCATTGTACAACGCACCAAAGAAATCGGGATACGCAAAGTGCTGGGAGCCTCGGTGCGCAATATCGTTACCTTACTTTCCAAGGATTTTATTACACTCATTTTCATTGCCAGTGTACTAGCATTGCCATTGGCTTATTTATTTATACAAAAATGGCTACAGAACTATGCCTTCCGGATAGAAATTTCTGGGTGGCTATTGCTGATACCGGTAGCGATTGTGTTGCTGATAGCACTACTGACCGTAAGTTTCCAAACCATTAAAGCGGCTTTAGCTAACCCTGTGAAGTCGCTGAAATATGAGTAATTAGTAATTGTTTAAAAAATCGGAAGGAGAAATAATGGGAATATTTTCAAAAGGATGTAATACCAAAAGATCTTTATCACCGGTGATCATGCAATCTGCTTTACCAGACAAAGCCAGTTCCAGAAACTTGTTGTCTTTACTATCCCGGCAAGCTGTTACTGTATGCTCAATCTCAACATTGAGGCTGCTATTAATAAAAGAAACTAGTAATTCTTCCCGTGAATTAGGAGGTTTAAAATACGAATTAAATTTGGGTTTATAAATAGTTTTTAAAAGCTCTGCAAGGGTAGGTTCAGACCTTAACAATGTAATTTTAGGGTCTTTCACAGCTTTAGAAAATGCTGAATAGGCAACAGATTTTTCAATTAAAGTAGCACTTATAATGACATTATTATCTATAATAACGCGCACTTATTCATCTTTTAAAAGCTCTTCTAATATTTCTGGAGTTAAACCTTGTTGTTGGGCATACTCACTTATTTCAGCCATAACCTGTAAAAGAGGCTTAGGATTATTTGCCCAGACCATAATCAATCGGGTTAGTTCTTGCCGTTGTTCTTGTGTGAGTTGTTGTACTTTTTCAGCTACTTCATCACTTACTTCTAATTGTATGGTACGCATAACTTAACGATTTAGAGTATACAAATATAACGAAATATGCTAACAAATTATCTAAAAATCGCTTTCCGCAACCTGCTGAAAAACAAGATTTTCAGTCTGATCAACATCTTCGGATTAGCCATTGGTATGGCGGCATGTTTACTCATTTTACAATACGTCCGGTTTGAATTGAGCTATGATGATTTTCATGAAAAAGCCGAACAGATTTACCGGGTACGCCACGATCGTTATGTAGATGGAGAACTGCAATACCAGAAAGCTCAGTCCTTTATCCCTACCGGAGAGGCCATGAAAAATGAGTTTCCTGAGGCGCAGGACTATACCACCTTATTCAGGATCAGCGAACATGCCGACATCATCATGACGCATCAACCGGAAAAGGGAGATGCAATACGCTTTCCAGAAAAAGAAGTATATATAGCAAAAGGTAATTTTCTAGAGATATTCTCCTTACCCATTATGGAAGGGCAAAAAGATATCCAGGCATTAGCCCCTCATACAGTGCTCATTTCAACTTCTGCTGCGAAAAAATACTTTGGTGATGCTTCTCCTATCGGTAAAACTTTAAGCCATGACTATGCTTATGACTACAAAATTGTAGGCGTATTTGAAGACCTGCCCAAAAATTCTCACCTGAAATTTGACTTTCTTTTTGCCTGGGCGTCTGTATCAGGGGAAGAAAGTGAGGATAACAATAACTGGAGGTGGGATGGTTTTTATACTTATCTGCTGCTGACACCCGAGGCCAATGTAAAGGCCCTGGAAGAAAAGTTTCCTGCTTTTGTCAGGAAGTACATAGGAGGAGGCAAAGAAAGTGTCAACTCTCAATTTGCATTGCAGCCTTTGACAGCTATTCATTTACATTCCCATCTGCTGGGTGAAACCGAGCCGAACGGAGAAGCAAAAATAGTATACACCCTGCTGGCTTTGGCGATTTTTATCCTGCTCATTGCCTGGATCAATTACATTAATTTATCTACCGCACGCTCGCTGGACAGAGCAAAGGAAATCGGGATCAGAAAGACCGTAGGCTCCGGGAAGTTGGCCATCATTCAGCAATTTCTGATAGAATCGTTGCTGGTAAATCTGCTGGCATTAGCGGTAGCTTTAACTATCATACAATTGATGTCTTCTTCTTTTTCTGCCTTTACAGGCGTTGAAATGTCAATCACCCTTTTGCAACAACCGGAATTATGGATGGTCGTATTATGCTTACTTTTTTCGGGAAGTTTTGCGGCGAGTTTATATCCTGCTTTGGTAATTTCGTCTTTCGAGCCTATCAAAGCCCTGAAAGGAAAATATCATGATGGTTCGGCCGGATCATTTTTCAACTTAAGGCATACCCTGGTTATTTTCCAGTTTACCATTTCCATTTCACTGATGGCCGCTGCCATGGTGGTGTATAAGCAGCTTACGTTTATGAAATCCCAAAGCCTGGGCATCAATATTGACAATACCCTGGTGGTGAATACCCATGCTACCGGCTCTGATTCATTATTTATAAAGCATTTATTTACACTTAAGAATCAATTAAACAGTATAAGTACCATTAAAGGAGTAACTACTTCTTATGACATACCAGGAAAAGAATATCTTACTCATCTACCAAATTTCAGGCATGCAAAAAATACAGAGGAATTGGTGGGGCTCTATTTCACCTGTATGGATGGCGATTTCATTCCTTCTTTTAACGTGAACCTGGTGGCCGGTAGAAATTTTTCTGAAGGCCTGGATGATCAATATACGATGATCATGAATGTGGAAGCCATCCAGGCCCTTGGTTTTGAAAATCCACAGGATGCGATTGGTTATGAAGTAAGCTGGGGAAATCAACATAATTTAGGAAAAGCCAAAATCGTAGGCGTAGTAGACTTCCGTTCTACTTCTTTTAAGCATAAAAACTATCCCATTGCCTTTACTTCTACTTTCTTCCGACATTTTTTTCCATTGAAATACCTAACTATAAAGTTTGACAACATCAGTGGAGAAAATGCAAAGGAAAATATAGCCTTGGTGAAAAGCAGATGGGAAGAAGTTTTTCCTGAACGGCCTTTTGAGTATTTCTTTCTAGATGACTTTTTCAATCTTCTGTATCAGGAAGAGCAGAAATTCAGCCAACTATTAGTGATGTTTACCATGCTGGCTATTATCGTGGCTTGCCTGGGGTTGTATGCCATTGCTTCTCTGAATGTGGTGCGAAGAACCAAAGAAGTAGGAGTGCGGAAAATTCTGGGGGCTTCCATTAAAAATTTACTGGTATTGCTTTCTAAAAAATTTATGTTGCTGGTGCTGCTGGCCGGTGACATTGCCCTGCCTGTTATCGTGGTAGTAATGCGGAAATGGATGGAAAACTACCCCTATCGCACCGAAATTTCCTGGTGGATTTTGGTAGTTCCTGTTGTCTTTACCCTGGCAATCACCGCTTTAACCATAGGCTATCAAATCATCAAAACATCCTTAAAAAATCCGGTTAGTAGCCTAAGGTATGAATGAGGCGATTTAGGATTTTATGGAATATAATTTCAAATCAGAAATAAAGTGAAAATCCTTTCTATTGAGCGTGTAAATTTCAATGTTATGATACAGCGCCGTAGCAGCAATCAATATATCACCGATAAAGGGTCTGTGGCTCAGGCAATACTTACGCATCAAATCTGTGAAGATTTTAGATATAGGTTCGGTGATCGGAAGAATGGCAAACTTTTCAAGATGTTTTTTGATCAGAGGAATTTCTTTCTTGTTCAATGCGCCGTAATAAAATTCACCCACCGTGATGGCACTGATGCACAAATTATTCATTCCGATACTGAGACAAGCATTTCTGACTTCCTCATTAGCTTTAAAAAGCTCTATAATAATGTTGGTATCGCATATTACAGTTTGATTTTCCGCCATGCTTTTTCCCTTATTTTTTCAGCAGAAATATCTCGGTCTTTCCACAAACCACACATCGATAAAAAATCTTCTTGGGACGAAAACTTGCCTTTAGGAATTTTAGAAGATGTTTCATCCTCAAAAGATTCGACCGAAGTAACAAAGTTTAACTCCCTGGCTAACTTCGCAAGAAGTTGGGCATGTTCTTTACTTTTTACCGTAATTTTCAGTGTTTCCATAAGTACAAATATAACATATTATTAAAAATAACTGCACACAATAAATGTTACACAACTACCTAAAAATCGCCTACCGCAACCTGCTGAAAAATAAAATCTTCAGTCTGATCAATATTCTCGGACTGGCCATCGGCATGGCTGCCTGTTTGCTCATATTGCAATATGTGAGCTTTGAGCTGAGCTATGATAATTTTCGCAAACCAACCGTTTACCGAATCTCGGAATATGGCTTTATGCATGGGGAAATGGTAGGCAAACGAGCCCAAACCACTCCCGCACTGGCTCCAGCTTTGCAAAGAGAAGTTCCAGAAATAGTACAAGCCGTCCGGCTGGTTCATACCGCTCCACTCATGTCAGACCCGGTGATGCAGGTGGGCGACCTGAGCTTTCATGAAGAGAAAATTTATTTCGCCGATTCTTCTTTCCTCAATATGTTTTCTTATCAACTATTGCAGGGAAATCTTGA
>JBGTIS010000212.1:0-13222 GCA_041745535.1 Cyclobacteriaceae bacterium
ATCCGGCAAGGAATACCTTATTACTTTTGCTTACCTGCTTAGATGAAAATTAGCAAAAAGGAGTAGTAGGGGTGAAATTATTTAATCAATACCTGATCACCTGGTTTTAGGATATGGTATCGGTCTTTCAGCGGTTGGGAGAGCCTTATTTTTACTTCATCGGGATAGCCTTTAGCCCAGAAACGGCTGGACGCGTCATAATTGATGGTACTGTGGTGTTGGGGGAAAATGTAATCGGGGCTGAGGGTATTGATGAGGATTACGGAACGGTCGATGTACATGTTGTGTTCGGTAGGTGAAAAGAACAACACGTCTACATGCTTTAAAAAGAGGTGGTCTTCCAGCAGGTACGAATCGCCCGGCTGTAGAAAGGTTTTGCCATCCAGGGTAATTTCGTACCCGCAATCCTGCAGATTGGCCTCATAATAAATCGCGAAATTGGCATTGCCATGGATGGCCCGGATCGGGTTTACCCGAATACCTTTTACTTCGAAAGGTTCGCGGGGTTTGGCTATTACAATCCGGTTATCGGGAATGCCCAGTTCACGGGCTACCGGCAAACAGCTTTCGGGCATCACAAACAGGCATGCTGACTTTTCCAGCAATATGCGGGAGGTATACGGATCAAAATGGTCGCCATGGGCATGGGTGACGAACGAAATATCCAGTTCAGCGGCAATTTCTTCCGGGGTAACCGGGGCAGGTTCGTACCGACTACCGTTTTCCAGATACAGGTCGGTGGCAATTAACAAATCACCTGATTTGATCAGCCAGCTATTGTGCCCGGCCCACCATACCGCCGTGCCCGTGGTATGCGCTTTGATATCGTTAATGAGTGTATTGGGTTGGCAAAATACCGGAACAGAGAAAAAAAGAATTGCAGTAAAAAAAAGAAGCCTTTTCATGGTTTTAATTTAAAGTAAATCATAAAGGAAGTTCCCTCTCCTACCGTACTTTTTACTTCTATTTTACCACCCATATTATCAATAATCCTTTTTACAATGTAAAGCCCTATTCCTGTGCCTTCTACATTAGCCTGGAGTCTTTTGAATAAAATAAATATTTTGTCTAAATTTTTTACATCTATGCCCACACCATTGTCTTTTACCGTCATCAACACATAACCCTCCACCTTTTCTATTTTTATAAAAACTTCAGGCGTCCTTTCCGGTGAACGGTATTTGATGGCATTGCTGATCAGATTATAAATAATACTTTTTAAATTTTTACGGGAAATACTTATTTCAGGATATTGTTTTGTATCCACATAAATTTTTGCGTTTGACACGGTAATTAAGTCATGGATACCACTTTTTACATCGGCTATAATTTCTTCAAAATTGACCAGGGTTGTTTCTTCCTCAAAAGCTTTCTGTACTTTGGCAATTTCGGTAAGGTCCTGAATGGTGGACCGGAAGCGCTGGATAGATCGGTTGATCAGATGAATAAACTTCCGGTTCCCTTCCCGCAACAGGCCTTCTTCCCGTAGTTTTTTTTCAAGCGCGTCAACCAGCCCTTCAATATTCAGTACCGGGGCTTTGAGGTCATGTGAAGCGGTGTAAATAAAAGTATCCAGGTCGTTATTGGTTCTGATTAACTGCTCGTTTTTCTCCATAAGCTCACTGTTCAGTTTACTTAAAGCCTGCCTGGCATTGGCAATTTTTTCGGTAGCATCTTTCTGATCCTGTATATCCGTGTAGGTGAAAACCCACAAAATGATTCTATTTCGTGCGCTTCTAACCGGCAGCGCCCTCGCGATATGCCATCGGTAAGTATCATCAGCCGCCCTGCGTATCCGGCATTCTATATTGATCCCGTAGCCGGTTTGCAGGCAATATGCAAAATGCTCAAGGGTACGCGCCTTGTCATCAGGATGTAAGGTAGCCTGCCACTGATCGTCTTTTGTTTCTTCAAAAGATAAGCCAGTGTATTCGTGCCAGAATAAATTGGTATAATTAACTTTTCCATCCGGGGTTGAGGTCCAGGCGATCTGGGGAATACCTTCCAGTGCGATCCGGAAGCGTTCAGCTTCTTCTTTGGTTTGCTTTTCTCTTAACAGCTCTTCTTCTTTCCTTGAAATTATTTTGTTCTGAATAGCCACCTGGGTTTTTACCGCCAGAATCTCTTTTTCCGCGGATAAATCGGTAACCACCACGCCCAAAGCCGGCGGATCGCTGGTATGGAGGGCATTCATTGAAATAGAAAAAGGCAGAAACTTCCCATCATCAGATTGTAAAATAAACTCTCCCTTGCTGCTTTTCTTCCAACCATGTTCAAATAAACTTTTAAAGCGGGCATGGTCTTTTCGAAGCAAAAAATCAAATAATGATGTGCCAATCACTTTTTCTAAAGGAAGGTAGAGGAATTCGGCAAACCTGGAATTACAGAACAGGATAATAGCCTCGCTATTGAGGGTAAGGGCGCCCTCATTCATCTCTTCTATTAAAACGCGGTAGGTATGGTCAGCTCCCTGAATGGTATAAATTCGCGGCCCATCCGGGCCCTGGATGGTAAGGGCATCTACCGCGCCTGTCCGGATCGCTTCCAGAATTTCCTCCGACTCCTGAAGCCTGGCCCGCAGTTCCGCGTTTTCTTCCAAAAGCTCTTTTTCCACATCTTTTTGGGCAGCGTTTTTTTCTGTCATACAGGCTTACATTTTCGGTCGTAAGTCAAGGCCCAAAAGCACTTTCTCTGTATTAGACATATCTCCTATCAGTTTTTTTAAAGGTGTGGGAAGCTTTTTAATCAGGGTAGGCGCGGCAATAATCTGCTCACCAACGGCAAGAGAGGGTTGCTGATAAATATCTATCACTTCCAGTTCATACCTACCCGCGAGGTGTTCCTCACAAATTCTTTTTACATTTTCTACGGCTCGCTTCGAATTGGGAGTCATGCCGGTGATGTACAATCGCAGGATGTACTTCTCACTGTCAGTATTATATTTTATTTCCTCAAAATCACCTGGCTCGCTTTCCATAATCGTATTAGTTAGTGTGTTTTATCGGTCTGATGTCTAATCCAACAAGAACCCGTTCCTCATTTGATAAGTCTCCAATTATTTTTCTGATGGGCTCGGGCACTTTCCGCACCAGCGTAGGTATGGCTAAGATCTGGTCGCCCTCGGCAAGTTGGGGGTTCTTTAAAAGATCTATCACTTCTATTTTATACCTGCCCTTCAGATACTCTTCACAGTATTTTTTAAGATTCGTAAAGGCTGTTACTGATTTTTGAGTTTGCCCCGCCACATACAAACGCAACTCATAGGTTTCTTCTTTTGTATCCATTATCATTAACGTATGTACATTTTTTAGTTTCTAATCCTATATCTATTCTCCATGTCATAAAAGTTATTTCTTTTCACCTTTTCTTTCAACGTATCTTTTGAATTTTCATCCTGCTACTTCTCTTTTAACCGATTTTGCTGTAACTCATCTTCTGTAGATTCAAATTCAGTACGCAGATTTTCAATGGTCGCTTCCAGAATCCTGCGCTTTCGTTCCAGTTCCCGTTCTTTTCTTTCCATGGCACGCTGTTGTGCTTCCGCGTCGGCTTTCTGATCCATCTGGTAAGTCTGCCGGGCAGACCCGGTTAAAATGCCTGCCGGGCCTACATTAATATCCAGCAATTTAATTCCCTGCTCAGTAATAATAAATTCCCGCACCTGGTTAGAATGTCGCATGCCTCTGGATTTAATAACAAAAACGCCCCGGTTTCGTTCGCCCAATCCTTCTACATCCCGCACCATAATCCAGGTATCTACCAGTGAGGAAACGCCTTCTTCCGTAAGTTCCAGGCTATGGCCTGTGGGAATGGTAAGGGCACTGAACATGGCGGTGATATCCTTGACCTTCAAATAATCGATCAGCCGGGTGAGCATGCCTCTTACCTCATTCAAAGAGCCTACCGAAATTAAGTTGCTCAAAGGGTCAACCACTACTACATCGGGTTTAAATTTCTCAATAAGTTTATGGATGGATACCAAATGCATTTCTAATCCGTGGAGCGAGGGTCTTGAGGCCTGGATCTTTAAAAATCCACTTTTTATGTGAGGCTCCAGGTCAAGGCCTATCTGTTTCATATTGCGTAGCAGCTGCTGTTCCGATTCTTCAAAGGCAAAATACAAACAGCGTTTTTTCTTTTTACTGGCTTCGTGGGCGAAGGAGGAGACAAATGTGGTTTTTGCCGTACCGGCCGTACCGGTAATCAGTATGGTACTGCCTTTATAAAAACCGTTCAGGCCCAGCATTTCATCCAACCCCTTTACGCCCGATGATATAATTTCATTTGAAACCTTATGGTCGAGACCCAGCGAGGTAATGGGTAACACGGCAATTCCTTCCTCATCAATCAAAAAAGGATATTCATTGGTTCCGTGGGTACTACCCCGGTATTTAATAATCCGCAGTCGCCGGGTGGAAATCTGGTCTATGATCCGGTGGTCGAGCAAGATCACGCAATCGGATACATACTCTTCAAGTCCCTGCCGGGTTAACGAGGCATCCCCCCTTTCACCTGTGATAATGGTCGTAACGCCTTTATCTTTTAACCAGCGGAAAAGCCGTCGTAATTCCGCGCGAAGAATTGAGGGATTGGACAGGCCTGAAAAAAGCGATTCAATGGTATCCAGCACTACCCTTTTGGCGCTTATGGTATCGATGGCATACCCCAACCGGATAAATAGTCCTTCCAGGTCATACTCTCCGGTTTCCTCTATCTCACTGCGTTCAACAAACACATAATCCAGCTTCAGTTTCTTTTGAGCGATCAGCTCTTTCAGGTCAAAACCCAGAGAGGCTACATTCATGGCCAGTTCATCTCCGGTTTCTTCAAAAGCCATAAATACGCCAGGTTCATCAAACTCAACAGCGCCGTTCACCAGAAACTCCATGGCCATCAGCGTTTTGCCGCAACCGGCGCTGCCGCATATCAGCGTGGGACGTCCTTTGGGCAAACCGCCTTCGGTAATTTCATCTAATCCTTCAATGCCTGTGGGCGACTTGGGCAGGGTATTTTTTTTTATTTTTGATTGAGATTTATTCATAATATTTGTAAAACTATTGATCGCCATTAAATTCACGGGTTACTATTAAAAAATATGGCTAAGATAATCCCATTTAAACTTTTCGGCTGAGTTTTCCTCAGTTAATTAAGAGAGACTACACTAACAAAAATGAAAATTATCAAATCAGCCGAAAACATCACATCTTTTGAAGGATTTATTTTCTGTTCGCGGTCTTTTTATGCTTCAGCGTGTGCAGGCTTTATAGAAAATCAGACAGGTATGAGATTGCAAAAGTAGTATTTGCATAGCCAGATAGTAAATACAAAAAAAGGACTATACCACATAGCCCTTTATTAAATAAAGATTATGCGGTTAAGCGGTAAAAAGCGCCTATAATTTACTCATTCAGTTTGCGCATTATGCAATGCCGGGTACATAGCAATTCATCTATTAAGATCATCGCGCTCAACAGGTTTCTCTGCTACCTCAATTAACGGCGCATACCCAGGGGTACCAGGTGCCTTGATTCACTACTACCCCGTTTACTTTAGGCAGATAATTCCCCAATGCGGTTCCTGTGATGGATACGGATCGCACGCCATAATAAGGATCCAGGATAACCAGTTTGCCGTTGCTGTTAGTCCTTATCCTATCGCGTATCTTTTTCAATCGGATCGCCGAAGCGAATGGAGCACAACGCGGCTTATTGTTAAAATTCATCAATTTCAATATTCAATGCTCAATGCCATAAACATGGTTCGCGGTGTAATTGAGCGTTGATCATTGAGTAAATACGTTATGATTTCATTACACAACCAATACCAGCGGTAACCGCGTCTGTCTACAGGAAAACATACAATAAAACAGCTATTCCAGAAAACTTATGAAACAGGATAAGCTGTTAGTCTTGCGTACGGCAACCACATAATGGAGGCCCCATTGGACAACACCGATGGCGTACACCTCTGGAGGGCAGAAGTATTGGTGCTTTGTGTACATTTGATACACCTTTGCTCACAATTTTCAACCATAGTGCGTAGCAAGTCTTCGCCAAGGACCGGTTTTGATGGATAAACCTGTGTATAAACAATGCGAATGCAGGCCGGACCACATGAACTTTCCTCTACTTGCCTGGGAATATAATAAAAGCGATTGTCTTCGTCTTTGCCTTGTCTCCTTTTTCATTTTGGCGCGATAAAGATTTCAACTTTTTACGTAATTGATTTATTTTCCCTTATTCCTTTTGTATTTTTCAAAAAACTATTCCCTGTCGAGGAAGCAAAATTTAAAATATTTGCCATGTTGCCAAAAAGGACAATTACTACCGCTTTGAACTAATTAGTAACCATGAAAAACACTATTTTCCCGCTGGCCCTCGTTCCTTTTTGCTTAATCATATTTATTCCGTTTGCTGAAGCACAGAAAACAGCGGCAGAAAAACCGAATGTGATTATCATATTCGCCGATGATATGGGCTATGGAGATGTTTCTGGTTTGAATCCCGCGGCAAGAACCGCTACACCCCATATCGACAAGCTGGCACAACATGGTATTGTTTTTACTAATGCGCATGCCAGTGCCTCAGTGTGTACGCCCTCTCGCTATGGATTGCTCACCGGCCGGTATGCCTGGCGGTCAGCATCAGCCGCAGGCGTATGCAACGGGTTTAGCAAGCCGGTAATAGCACAGGGAAGAACCACTGTTGCCAATCTTTTTAAAAACGCCGGGTATACCACCGCCTGTATTGGAAAATGGCACCTGGGCGTAGACTGGCAAACCAAAGATGGCGCCGACACCGCCATGTACAATACCCATACCGGTTATTCCAATGTGGATTACACAAAGAAAGTTGCCGCAGGCCCCAACAGTTTTGGCTTCGACTATTCATTTATTCATCCGGCTTCCCTGGACATGCCGCCCTATGTGTTCCTCAGAAATCATATGACCATTGATCCGGAGGTGGTACTCACTTCTGATGTGTATCCTGACCGGCTGGATGATACCGAATATGCCTGGGATAAGAAGCACACCGGCGAGCATGATGTGTACTGGCAAAAAGGAGTCTGGTGGCGGCGTGGCGAAATTTCCCGCACCTTTAAGGTAGAAAACTGCCTCACCGAAATTATGGAGGATGGCATTTCTTTTATTGAAAAACAAAGCAGCGAAAATCCATCTCAACCTTTCTTTTTGTATTTGCCCTTAACCGGACCCCATACCCCCTGGATGCCTACCGACCAATTTAAAGGAAAATCACCCATTGGTACTTATGGTGATTTTATCATGGATATCGACCATGTGGTGGAACAGGTGACCGCCACCCTTCAGCAATTAGGTATTGACAATAATACCCTGATTATTTTCTCCAGCGACAACGGAGCATACTGGCCCCAGGAAGAAGTAGCGTTACAAAATCATGACGCTAACTGGGGCCGGCGCGGACAAAAAGGCGATGTATGGGATGGCGGCCACCGGGTACCCTTGATCATTTCATGGCCTGCCCGCATTAAAAATCAAGTGATTTATGATCATTTAGTAAGCCTTACCGATATGTTTGCCACTTTCGCTGACCTCACCAACCAGCCGCTTCAGCCAAATACCGGAGAAGATAGTTTTAGTTTTTTCCATGTATTACAGGGAAACAACAGCAAAGCCACACGGCCGGCCATGATACACCAGTCATCGGGTGGCATGTACAGCATCCGCACGGGCGAATGGAAACTGATTAATGGACTGGGTTCAGGAGGTTTTACCGTACCCAACCGAACCGATCCGGTACCGGGGGGACCTATTGGTCAGCTTTATCAAATTAATACGGATACGCTGGAATCGACCAATGTATTTCTTCAGCATCCTGAAATAATCAAAAAGCTGGAAAAAGCTTTAAACGAGAAAATGGAACAGGGCCATAGCAGATTAAAATAAAACAAACAGATTGCCTACAATCCGCAAGCGCATACAATACGTACTTTAATATTACATTTGGGTGCGACTGAATTTTTCTGCCAAAAAGGATTCAAAAATTGTGAATACCGATCAATTCATTGTGTGCGAATTGCCTGGTCAAATGAATGGCTCACAGGGTGAAAAAGAAAAACGGGCATTGGGAAATTTCTGATCTTTTGAAAGAAACTCTTCGGCAAACTTCAAAAAACAAAATGAAACTTTTCTTTATCACATTGGCCCTCACCCTGACCTGTTATGTAGCTTGCCTGGCACAAATTACAGTGTTGAATTCATTCAATCCTACGGAAACGGGTGGGTATTGTGGAATAGGAATCGATCCGGTAACTGGAAACATATGGGTTTATGATTGTAACAATAATAGCATCCATGCCTACGCGGCCAATGGCACTTTGATTACCTCCGTGCCACGTCCGGGAGGGTCTACCGATGATGTGGACATTACATTTGCGCCTGAGAATTTCACTTTAAATAAATCTAATATTCCTAACGGCACCTTGCTGTTTATCAATGGCCAGAGTAGTACCGGTACGGCTGAAATCTATGCCATCGATAAAGATACAGGCGCGGTTATCGATACTTTGAAAACTCAGTTTGGAAACAACCACGTGGTGGGTGGCGGGTATCACCCCATCCGTAATACCTTTTTTCTCCTCCAGGATAATGTGCCCAGTACTGAAAATGAAAACAAAATCGCGGAAATTGATCCGGTTACCGGCGAAGTGCTCAGTTCCTTTCAGGTTACCGGCACTTTCAGTATTTTTTATGGTGATATGGAAGTTAATACCGCAACGGGAAACCTTTTTATGGTGAGCAGTGCGGAGAAAGGCAAACTCGCCCAGTATACGCCCGAAGGAGAACTCGTACAAATTCATACCCTGCCCACCGATTTGCTGAAGCAGAGTATCAGCGGTATTGCCATCGACTGTGAAAAGGAAGAAGCCTGGATTGCCACTACCAATGGTATTATCTGGCATCTTGGGAATTTTCCCTGCGGCGTATGCCCGCCCATTGCAATCAATGCCCGTTCTGATGGCCCGGTATGCAACCAGGATACGCTTCGATTATTTGCCGATACCGTGACCAATGCCACCTACTACTGGACCGGACCCAATGGATTTACTGATTCCCTGCAAAATCCGGTGATTGTCAATGTGGGTGTTGTTGATGCAGGCATGTATGTCGTAGAGGTTTCGCTGGCAAACTGCCCTCCAATGCTGGATAGCCTTGCGGTAGTAGTCAATGCGATACCCGATACTTTTAGCGGGGCTAACAATGGTCCGCTTTGCACAGGAGAGGCTCTTCAATTATTTGCCGATACCGTGGCGAATGCTACCTACCGCTGGACTGGTCCAAACGGATTTTCCGACTCCCGGCAAAATCCGGTGATTACCAGCGTAAGTGCTAATGATGCGGGCCTGTATGTCGTGGAGGTTTCGCTGGGAGATTGTCCCGCAACACTGGATAGCACGGAAGTGGTAATCAATAGGGTGCCTGAAACCTTTAGTGTAACCAACAATGGTCCGCTTTGCATCGGAAATGAACTGCGGTTATTTGCCGACACCGTAGCCAATGCCACCTACCACTGGACCGGACCGAACGGATTTTCCGATTCCCGGCAAAATCCGGTGATTACCAGTGTAAGTGCTAATGATGGAGGCATGTATTTCGTTGAAGTTTCGCTGGGAGACTGCCCCTCCACATCAGACAGTACGGGAGTGGTAATCAATGCGCTGCCCGATACCTTTAACGCTGCGAACAATGGCCCACTTTGCATGGGTGAGGACCTTCAGTTATTTGCCGACACCGTGGCCAATGCCAGCTACTTCTGGACCGGACCAGGCGGATTTTCCGATTCACAACAAAATCCAACTATTCTACAGGCAGATGAATTGGCGGATGGTGAATACCAAATTACCGCCACGATTGGTGGATGCTCCATTTCGGCTGTTACTACCACCAGCCTTTATGATTGCTGCAACGTTACCGTGCCAGATGCTTTTACGCCTAACGGGGATCATTTGAACGACGTCTTTGAGCTATTCGCACCCTGCGACCCGAAAGATTTTGAAATGAAAATATTCAACCGTTGGGGCGAACTGATGTATTTTAGTAATCAGATGAATAATTTCTGGGATGGAAAGTATAAGGGTGAAGATGTGAAACAAGGGATTTATCCCTGGATTATGAAATACCAGCGATTTAACATCATGAAAAATGAATACGAAGAAGTAATTGAAAGAGGCGAAGTATATGTAGTAGGGTTGTAGTCAACAATTAACGGCGAAACCACCTGTTATTAATAAAATGAGCCGATACCCAAACAGGTACCGGCTCTATCCCAACTACACTTAATGCTTGAGAAAATAACATCGCATGAAAGGATTTGACTTTTTCAGAAACTGGAACAACATCCCTTTCCTGAAAAAGTCTTCTTACACAAACCTGTGTACCATCCTTATTACTACGCTATCAACTTAACAGGTATTCGTTAGGAAAACCTTACACTCAAAATTTTACATACCTAATCCGAAATAGCGGGGCTCTTTCTCACCTGGATAGTATCCTTCAATCAGGATGCCTCCATCGGTATTGCTTAAGGCTGTCTCCAAATCGGCTACGGATCTGATTTTCTTATCACCAATTTTTGTGATGATAAATCCTTCCCGCAGATTGGTTTGGCTTCTCAATTTTCCTGGATAAAGCCGGGTCACCTGTACACCGCCATCAATTCCCAGTTCACTTAAATCTTTCTTATCAACTTCCGCGAATTCGCCACCCAGTGCATTTACCTTCTCACTCTTCGCGGCTTTCAGAATATCGGTATTGCCTTCTAAATTTTTCAATGGTACCGAGATGGTTTTTTCGTTACCCTGACGATCCACTACCACTTCTACTTCATCACCTGGGTGTTTTCTGGCTATCATTTCCTGTAATTCCGGTACGGATTTAATTTTCTTGCCGTCTACGCTGGTAATTACGTCTCCTACTTTAATACCTGCCTGATAGGCAGAACCTGATTCCGTTAAGCTATCTACATATACGCCATCGTACACATTCAGATCTTTTTCTTTGGCCAGTTCACTGTTCACACCTCTGATAATTACGCCCAGGAAGGCACGCTGTACTTTGCCATAATTAATCAGATCGTCTACCACTTTGGCCATAATGTTGGTAGGTACGGCAAAAGAGTAACCGGAATAAGATCCTGTAGGAGAAGCGATGGCGGTATTGATACCTACCAGTTCACCATTCAGGTTTACCAGGGCACCACCACTGTTACCAGGGTTTACAGCGGCATCTGTCTGAATAAAGGCTTCGATCGGATTGTTTTCCCGCAGAATATTAATGCTTCTGCCTTTTGCGCTTACGATACCGGCGGTTACGGTAGATTCCAGATTAAAAGGATTCCCTACAGCCAGCACCCACTGCCCTACTTTCAGTTCATCGGAGTTAGCGATGTTAACGGTAGGCAGGTTGTCGGCATCTACTTTAATTAAAGCCAGGTCGGTAGAGGGATCTGTCCCGATTACGGTAGCCTCATATCGGTGATTATCTTCCAGTGCTACCGAAATTTTGTCGGCACCATCCACCACGTGGTTATTGGTTACAATGTAACCGTCTTTACTAATAATAACCCCGGAACCGGAAGCCATCTGAGGCTGCTGTTGCTGTGGTTGCATTTGAAAACGGTCGCCAAAGAAATCTCTGAAAATATCAGGGATCTGCGACATATCCGGCTGCCCTTGCTGCCTTTGAGAAATCGTGGTTGTAATATGTACCACGGCAGGGGTTACCATCTCGGCAGCCACGGTAAAATCAGCCAGTGCATTGGCACCTTCGGGCGCGTTGTAATTAGCCACCTGAGAAGCGTAATTGGGTGCGCTTTCTTTCACCACTACCTGATCGGGGCTTACAAACACCTCATAGGCGGAAAGCGTAACCATACCTCCCAGTATAGCTGCCAGTATTGTTTTTCCAAAATTCTTCATATATTATTTCCTGTTATAGTTATTTAATTTTAATTTCTGATACGAAGTAAATAACCGAACATGAAGTTTAAATGAAGAATGGGGTTAAGGAGGAAAAAAAACAATTCTTTTTTTTAAAAACTCAGAAAAAAGAGCCTTAAGATTTAAAAATAAGGGTAAAAACTGATCCTTTATCCAGTTCAGACTGGACAACAATTTCAATTTGATGCATATTGGCAATGGATTTAACAATGTGTAAACCCAATCGGTTGCTCTCATTATTGTGGTTTTTTAACTTCCGGAAACCTTCAAAAATATAATCGATTTCCTGGGGCGCGATGCCTACACCGGTATCGGCAATGGAAACCGCGAAATGCCTGTCGACCAACTTACTGCTTATGGTAATTTCACCATTTTCTTTATTGTACTTAATGGCATTACCCACCAGGTTGGCAAACATGGTAAACAGTAATGATTTGTTGCAATGGGACATTACATAATCGGACACCACTTCCAACTTAGCACTGATGTTTCTGGTTTCCATCCGATCTTCAGAATACGACAATACTTCTTCTAATAAATCGCGGATATTTACTGAATCTTCTTTTACGTAATAGTTGTATTCAACTTTAGAAATTAATAACAGCGATTTAATAATTTTATTCAGCCGGAGCAGTACCCCCTGTGAATCCACCAGTTTTTCAGAAATAGGTTCGGGGGTTTCCTGGTCGGCAATCATATTTTCGAAACGGGAATTCAGCACGGCAATGGGAGTGAGCATTTCATGAGAAGCGGTACCTACAAATTCCTTTTCTTTCAAAAAGGCTTCGTTTATCTGCCGCATCATCTGGTTCACGCTTTCATCCAGATACCGGAATTCGCCGGTGGTGGTTTTCACTTCTGAAAAATCAAAGTTTTCGGGTTTCTTTACCGATTTCAGCTTCGCGATAATATTTTCAAGCGGGTGCAGAATCATCCGTGTAAAACCAATATCAATGGCCAGCACAATCATTGAGATAATCAGCATTAAGTAAATGGCAAACTTGTTAATGGTTTGTTCCAGTCGCTGGATCGCGTCCAGGCTCTGCCCCACTTCTATCTGGTACGACCGGCCGTCGATGTTTACCTGTTGCGACAACACCCGGTAATCTTTGATATCGGTTTCAGATTTTCGCTGGGTATTGCCTGGTGGAATATTTTCCGTATAGCCAAGCCCCTTGTCTACTGGTACTACCGACAAAAAATTCGTAAAGTCATCGTCATAGATCTGCTGGCTGAATCCTTCGGG